>JAEUIE010000027.1 GCA_016795155.1 Planctomycetia bacterium
CGCAAACGCAAGCCACGCACCAAGGAAGCATGTGATCAACTCTGCGGCCAGTGCCTCGACTGGTTCTCGCCTAATGAATGCGCCAACTACCTCCGACATGCAGGATATGCGCCGCAAGAATGGAACTGAAAATGCTCTAGAGCCTTCCGCGGCGTACTAAACGTCTAGCGATACCGCGCCAACCAGTGGGCATACGGCGCGGGCAACGTCTTCCAGGCTGCATTCTCCACACCGAGTTCCTTGGCGGCCTGGTAGGGCCAATGGGGGTTGGTCAGGAATGGGCGGCCGATGGTGGCAAAGTCGATCTTGCCTTCGCGGATCAAGGTGTCAGCCCCGGCTGCTCCGTTGATAAACCAACTGGTGGTGCCGGGCAGACCTGTCTCGCGGAGCACTCTTGCAGCAATATCGCCCAGCAGGTTCGGACCCCAGGGAATCTTCGCGGTGGGAGTGTTGAACCCGATGGAGACATCGACCGAATCGAGTCCATTCTGCTTCATCCGTTTCAGCAGGACGATTGATTCCGAAATCATCTGCTCATCGTTGCCATCAAACTCGACGACACTGAAGCGAACGGTAAGCGGGCGGTTCTGCGGCCAGACTTTACGAACAGCCTGCAGCGTTTCCAGCAAATAGCGTCCCCGGTTCTCGGCACTGCTACCGTACTGATCGGTCCGTTTGTTCGAGTAAGGCGACCAGAAGTTCTGGGCCAGGTAGCCATGCGCGAAGTGGAGTTGAAGCCACTCAAAGCCCACGTCACGGGCACGTTCTGCAGCACGCACCACGTCGGCTTGCACGCGTGCAATATCCTTCAGCGTCATCTCACGGGGGACACGCGAGAGGTTGGCACCAAACGCAATCGATGACGGTGCAATCGTCGGCCAGGACTTAGGCTGCCCCTCGGGAATGTGATCATCCCCTTCCCAAGGCCGATTAGCAGAAGCCTTCCGACCCGCATGGGCCAACTGAATGCCAGGCACCGCTCCCCAGTGCTTGATGGCCTTCACGATAGGTGCGAGCGCCTTGGCCTGTGCATCGTTCCAGAGACCAGCATCCGCCCAGGTAATACGCCCTTCAGGCGACACTGCTGTCGCTTCCACCATCACCAGACCCGCCCCACCCCGTGCCAGCGACGTGTAATGCACCCGATGCCAATCGGTAGCTTGTCCCTCCTCCGACATATACTGACACATCGGCGACACCACGATGCGGTTGCGTAACGTGACATCCTTGAGGGTGTAGGAATCGAAGAGCGTGGGCATAGGGGGTCTCGTGGGGTTGGGAAGTGTTTAGGATATGATGCAACTTGAGTGGTGTCATGCATATGTGTACAGACAGGTTTACCAACATCATAGCCTGCTTGCACTGGCTTGATTCCTTGCCCTACTAACGTTGCCTATGTGATATAATAACTGCAGCAAACTGTTTAACAGAACTTGCGAAGCCATCGCGAATGGTGTCTTATCTTTGATATATAAGGTTCGTGCGAGTACACGAAAGCAAGTGCATTCGCGAGGATAGAGAGGCTTCTCACTTATCAAGTAACCATCTCTTGCTTTGTGAAACAAATGAGAGATGCATTGGACCGCTCATGGATCGTATAGAATCGATCAATACGAAACGAATCGAGTGGTGCTGTGCCGAACGTGGAACAGCCCTTGAGGACGTTGCTAATGCGATCGGTATCTCCGACTCTACACTTCAGCGAGTCATGGATGGTGAAAGCGGTCTAACGTTCAGGCAACTGCAAAGCCTCGCGGCTTACTTCAACCGAGGAATCCTCTTTTTCCTTGAGCCTGGACGTGTAAATGAGCAAAAGCTGTACACGCCACAATTTCGAACACTTACAAGCCAGAAGCCGGACTTGTCTCCAAAAGTCAAAGATCTCATCGAGAAGGCTGAATGGTTTCGACATGTATTTTTGCATCTTCAAGAAGAGCTTGGAAAAGAGTGGCGCGAATTTTCACCACCGGAAATCGACCCAAGTAACATTCAGGTTGCAGCACGGGAAGTAAGAAGGTGGCTCGGACTTCGAGACCACAACACATTTGAATCATATCGTAAAGCTGTCGAGTTAAAGGGAATACTTGTACTTAGGAGCATGGGATATGCGGGAGCATGGCAGTTCCCACGAGAGAGTACAATCGCTGGGTTTTCACTTTACTTCGAGCGCTGCCCAGTAATTGTCGTTCGAAAGCAAGAATTCGAGGCCAGACAGGTTTTTACTCTGATCCATGAATTAGGACACATCCTACTTCACAAAGGCAGTTTCATAGATGAGGACAAGGATCTTTTTCACTATCAAGGTCGTGAACGCGATGCAAACCGTTTTGCCGGGCGCGTGCTCGTACCAAAGGCATTCTTGGATCAGATTAATGACCGTACACGACCCCAGAATGTATCTGCGTATGATGATTGGCTTTGGGAATATAGGGATCGCTGGGGCGTCAGTGCCGAAGTGATTCTTCGTCGACTATTGGATATCGGGCGACTTGAAGAAGTTCAGTACGAGGCATACCGAAAGTGGCGTGCTCAAGTGCGAACACCAATGACAAAGGGAGGAAGCAGACAATATCGACATCGCGAACCAATTCATATTTTTGGTCAATCGTATGTGCGATCAGTATTCGACGCGTTGCATACTAAGCGCATTACATTAGCTAAGGCTAGCACATACCTAGACAACCTTAAGGTGTCGGACTTGCATGAATTGGAGGCGCATCTTGCAAACAGTTGACGCCTCTTCAATAATCCATGCGTGGGATACTTATCCGATCGAGAACTTTCCAAGACTCTGGGAATGGGTCGCGGAGCAGATTAACGATGGAGAACTTGACATCTGCCGCGTGGCGTACGACGCGATCACCCGCAAAATACCCGATTGCGACACATGGCTAAAAGAAAACGGATTCAGATGCTCCGAGATTACGAACGCTATTGCTCAAGAAGCATTACGCATAAAGACAATTCTCGGAATTCGTCAGCGATATAGTCCGAAAGGTGTGGACGAAAACGACCTCTTGATCATAGCTCGCGCATCGGTTGATGAAATTGATCTTGTATCTGAGGAGCGGCTACAACATCAGCTTCCATCCGAGATGGCACATTGGAGAATACCTGCCGTTTGCAGACATGTTGATGTTGGAGTAAACTGCGTCCAATTCATTGAAATTATCAAGCAATCGGGGCGCGAATTGGGTTAATGTCCATTACAAGTTACGCTTGTTCGGAGAGGCAGTGCCGAAAGCAACCCATTCCGTCGATTCTAGCCAACTATTTACTGAAAATCATCTGCACTTACGTTGCACATTAAGTTCTCCACACCTACTTCGAAAACCGATGTCTCACCGCCTTCAGACACAACCAGGTCATGAGCAACACCACGATGCCAAAGATCGTGGTGAATACTCCAGCTACGATCCATTCCTTGGTAGTGCGGGCGAGGCGTTCGGTGCCATCACGGTTCAGCTTCTCGCTAGTCAACACGACATTGGTAAGGAGTGCGAAGAAGAGCCAGAGAACGATGGTGAGCATGAACACGCCACCCGTCCAGTGAGGCCACTGGCCAGGGCCAGCAGGCTGCCTGTTCGCCATCAAAGCTCGACGTTTTCCCCGGCGAATAAGCAGCACACCGCTGACAAGCAGAAATAACAGGATCAGCGAATGTAGTAGCAGATGTCGCAGTTCAGGGATCGAACCCGACATCGTTGCAGCTGGCTGCCACCACTGTTGCTCGTGGTCAGGCCAGTGAATCACCTTGTATCTCTTCCCTTCCACTTCCTGGCGTGTAGGCTGCGTACCTACTGCACTGCTTTCGGTTTCAAACACCATCACGGAGACATCGCGGTCGTTGGTGTAAACCTTCTGGCCGCCAGGATGAAAGATGCCTTCAATCTGATTTTGATGGGATGAAGGTCGGCTCCTCCCGTACCTGTTGCGATCAACCTGTTCCTGATAATGGTAAGCAGTTACTTCAAGTTCGCCTTCGATGTAGTGGGCCCGGTGCCAGTAAAGGTTGAACATCCCTGCTACCATGAACAGCCACATCAGTCCGATGACAAAGAGCAACACGCCCGCCACGATGGAGCCTAACCCTCTCCCCGGTGCTCGATTGCGGTAGACGATTTGCATGGCTGGTCTTCGCTGAGATGTCTGCTATAGATCATAGCGACTTTGCAGGCAGAAAACCCCGGCTCATTGGATCGCGCACCCCAATAATCATGACATCCTTCATTTGCTTCAATCTTTACGGTTTGAACTCCTCAAATGTCTTTCCGTTAAACTTAAACACTCCGGCACCATTGGTGCCTACCCAGAAGTCGCCACGTTTGTCCTGGTAAATGGACTGAATCCAGATTTGCTTGGTATCTGCTTGTATGGGATAGCGGGTGAGGGTTTTGCCATCGTACCGCCAGACGCCTTCGTTGTAGGTGGTCATCCAGAGGTGGCCTTGCTTGTCGGTCATGGCGGACGCGAAGTAGAAGGAGTCTTCTCCGACTTGGGCTTTCAGATCGCCCAGGCCGGGTTCTTGCTGGTAGTTGATCTGACCGCTATTACTCTTCGGCGAGATGTTGTAACGGTGCCTGGTGTTGCAGATCCAGAACTTCCCTTCGTTATCTTCCACAATGGAGCGGATGCCAAAGGAGCCACCGCCAGGCACATTGGTCAAACGGTCTTCGTACAGCCAGTCGAAGGTCTTGCCATCGTAGCGGACAGCACCCAGGTCGGCGGTGCCAAACCACAGGCTGCCACGCCGGTCTTTATAGATGGAGTAAACGTCGTACGGGGTATACCTGGCATTGGGGAATTTATCACGCGGGAGGCTAGCATAGTGGTCATCGCCACGCTTGGTTGTCGGGAAGGCCAACTGGTGTAAGGCGGTGCCATCATAGCGATAGACGGACCCAGAGTTCTGGGCACCGCCGAACCACAAGTCATCTGGCTGCAGCTTCCATCCAGTACCGGGAGGATGCTTCTCTGCTACTTTCACCGTAGTGAATTTTTGCCCATCATAGCGGCTGACACCTTTGGTGGTATTGATGAAGATGTCGCCTGATTTGTGTTGCTGGATGCCACGAATTCGATTGTCAGGCAACCCGTGTTTCGTGGTGAACTGCGTCAGGGTTTTTCCATCATACCGAAAGACACCCTGGCCATCGCTGCCGAACCAGTGGTGGTTGCTCTTGTCCTGGAAAACGCTCCAGATACTCTTGCTCATTTCAGAAACAATGTCGCCTGGAATATGCCTTGGCTTTTGGTCGTTCCACGCGAATGTAGACTTTGTGACTAAAAGCGAGAAAAGAAAAACAGCATGATAAATAAACATGAATGGCCTTATCTGGGTTTATGTACTGCCTAAAGGCTAACTGGTAATCTCAGGAAGCACAACTACTCAGACGCATGGATCGCGGAATGCAATAGCTGAAAAACCGTGAATTTGACAACTTCGCTCGTCCAATAAGGCCATTGGACAGCAAAAAGTCGACTGACCACACCGATTGCTGACCATCATTCATCATGGTGTGATGTGGAACTGTCTGGGTTGTAACCCCATCGACCGGTCGCGGCAGTATCTGGTGCGGTAATCGGTGTATCGACGGGTTTGGGTATGATCACAGAGAACACATCCATACGTTTCGCTTTCTGTCTGCTGGGATGGTTGTCCATAGTAGTTACGTGAGAGTCGCTGATCCTTGCCAACAGGTCCCCAGCCGGGTGCATGGCACATCGGACATGGTGTAGACAGCCGACGTGCCAGCTTGCGTGCCAGCAAACCAATTTCCGCCATGCGTGTCGGATTGACATGGGCACGCATATCAGTCGCAACCCAGACCAATCCATCGGCGGACTGTTTTCTTGCGAGCTGGTAGTAGTATGCCAGATTTTTGGCATTATCGATGCCAGGGTAGATAGGCTCCCCGGGCTTCCAGACGTTGGGCCGCAATACCAGTGCATGCGAGGGGAACTGTGTCCTGGCGGCAAACTGTAGCAGTGCTTCGACGGAGTCCACCGTCTCGTGCTGGTAGCTGGTTAAGGTGTGAAATCGACGCATATACAGATGAAAATTCCGCCTGCGGTCGATGAAATAGAGCACTTCCAGAGAGAATGGAATGAAGGGATATCCTGGATTTGGTTCGAAACAGGCCTCGTTCGCCAGCCCATAGTCAGCATCGATTTGGTTCATTCCCCATTCGCATTTGCGACGAGCGGTCTCCAGCACCGTACCAGTGGGTTCCACCTCCCTGGTAAAGGTACCAAGTTGATCGGTGTCCAGGGTATACTCAGTGACTGTTGCACCCAGAATTTCCTGAAACGCTGGAGCCACTGCTATAGATTTCGCATGTTTCGTCGTCATGAGTATACATGCGTCATGATAGGGCGATGATTTATTCAGCATGGTAACTCCACTTCAGGTCGCGATTGAGCAGGTAAGGTTGATGATCGGTCGGGTCAATACAAGCCAAGGTGACCCAGCCATTGCCAAAGAGTTTCTTCAATACATCCTGTTTCTGGATGATGGAATCTACCGTGGTGCGCTTCGCATACACCACAGTCAGCAGACGCAGTGGTTCATGGTAAGGCTGATCATGGGCGGCATAGACTGATTGCAGCGGAAGTCCATGCATCAGGTCGCTGGCATTACCCTGCATCACGCCGAGCTTGCCAGCTACGTTGTGCGTGATCTTGCTTCCTGAGCCGTAAGCGACGTTGTTGAGAGTTGAAAAGAGATACTGGGAATTGATCCACTGTGCTACCACCATGGGTGCAGTAAGGATCGTGGTCAGAAACTTGCCTTCCGGATCGGTCTTCCAGTCGTAGGAGTGGAGGAAACAGCGACCATCGAGGTTGAGGTGCCGTGTCAGTTCCCTGGGCCCGACGATAAAAGCTGCGTTTCGTGCCAGTCCCCATTCCGGCCGTACTTCCGCCCAGTCACTGCTTCGCCTGACGGTTTCCCGCACCGCTTTCTGGCCCGTCAACGAAGGCAGGCCAAAGGTTCGGGTTCGTGTTTGTGCGTTGGCTTCCCGGGCTTTGGCCAGATCGGTTTGTAAATGGCTTAATTGTTCCTGGTGCTGCTCGGAAAGGCTCTGTTGCTGGAACAACTCGACCTGATCCGTAGTGGTATCATGCTCACCGGCAACAAACAGCGTATCCGATGGGATAAGCAATCCTCGTTCAGCCAGAGCAGAACGCACTTCATGGCGATTCAGGATGGCAGCCAGAATCCGTGCGTTCCCCCCGCCGTGATTGCCTCCGCATGCACCGCAGTCCAGAGCCGAGGCATAGGCGTTGTTGGTAGTGCTGCTGCCATGCCCGCAGAATACCACCAGGGGAGCCAGGTTTTCTGTGAGACCCATCATGCGTAGTGCTGCTTCACCATAGTCGGCCTGCTGAGTAAGCGTGATGTCATCGAGTACAGGTTCCGTTAATACCGGCGGAACTACCCTGCTGCGAACTGCTTCTGCCAGGTTCGATAAGCGGGCAGGCATGATGCTCTGCGCCAGCATTTGCACGCCAAACCAGGGGCCCAGCATTTCCACGAGGGCGAAAGGTGTGGTGAAGTTGTACTTGAGCCATTGATAAAACCGGGTCGGCATCCGGAGCAGCGAACGACCCCTTTCATGCCGTTTCACACAACCAGATGGGGTATCGCATGCCTGCTCACCCACCTGATGCTGAGGCTTGAGCAGTACCGGGCAGGAATCATAGGATTGTTCTTCACCATACTTCTTCACCTGCACAGACAGACCGAAGAATCCTGCAAACCCCAGGGTGTCATAGGAGCCTTGTGCTTCGATAGACCGCCGGAATGGTTCAGAGCGAACATCGATACAGAAGACCAGTTGAGCCTTCGGCCGCTTCTTAGTCGTGATAGCGGTTGTTCCGGTCTGCAATGCCAACTGCTGCAGCAGCGTGGTACGATACCGCTTTTCCCTGACTGGCATATCTTCCAGAAAGGATGGCTTGGGAGTATCAGCGGCATTCTGTGCCTTGACTCCCGGCCACAGGATCCGTGTCAGTATCAATCGAACTGCAACATACTCCACGAGGGTGGCTGGACGCCGGGCAAACTCTGCGCGATTCTGCCAGAGTTCTTTCCATTTCACATAGCCTGACCACCCGGGCAATGCCGCCAGGGACTGTCTGACGAAGTCCTCCTGTTCTTCTCGTGCGATTCCCAGTTCCCGCAGGCATTGCACGATGGCTGCCTCCGGCGATTCCGGCAACACTTCGAGCAGTTGGGTCGAATGCAGATCAGAATTCAGACGAGCATCGAAGCGTGCCAGATCTCGGAAGGACTGGTACAACCCCTGTTCGCGGCCCGGCATACCGATGGTTGCTTGCCCTTCATCAAAATAGGCGGCACACCACTTGATCATTTCGCGATTCACCCGTTCACGACCGCTGCAAGCATCGCTGCTTGCCATGCGCTGCCGATCTGCCTCCAGAACTGCCTGCTCAAAAGGCAGATGTTCCAGTCCTTGAAGCGGATTCACGGCAATAAAGGTTTTCAGGGGCCAGACGGGGGCCACCATATCACTGGCACTGGTGACCAGTTCCTTGATGGAAATCCTTTCCGGGTTCGTTGCAGAACTGGCTCGTCGGGCGGACTGGGTCTGCACAAACATGAAGTCTCCTTTAATACTGATAAGCGGTTCGGGTTGCGGTAATGGTGGTGGCGTGGGGTTGGCTTGCGTTGAGCGCTGCCACATAGAGTTTTTTCCACCAGCGAAGTTGCTGAACCCTGGCGGGAATATCGAAAAGCATGGCTAACCACATCAACGTGATCATGCCTAATCCAGACAGGTAAAGGACATTCATGGGCTGAGGTGCGATGCGGTGTAGCGAAGCGAGGGCAGAATCCACCAGCAGGATACTCAAGCCATACAGTCCACCGGCGAGAGTACAGGCCAGCATGGTACCCAATACCCGGATGATGTGGATTCGCTCACCCAGTAATCCCACAGCAAGCTGAGTGGTAACCATCATTGCCAGGGCAAGCATCAGGCAACGCGTATCGGCCAGGCTGAAGGGTGTTCCACAGATGATGGCAAAGGTCGCAGCCCCGACTACACCCGCGATGATGGCAACAAGTATGCCTGCAGGCGTTAAGGCGGCAGCCCGGGCGCGGCTGCGTTGTTCCCGTATGTAAGACCCGGCGCTCAGAAACAGATAGGCCTTGAAAAGACCATGCCAGCACAGATGCGAAATGGCGGGGGCAAACAGACCCATCCCGCATTGCATCAGCATGAACCCCATCTGACCCATGGTGGAACAGGCCAGCATGCGCTTGATATCTGTCTGCAGCAGTTTCCAGAACGTGCCCAGCACGGCCGTAATCAGCCCGGCGACAAAAAGGAATTGCAGGAGCATCGGCTGCGTGGCATAGACAGACGCGAAACGCACCAGCAGAAAACCGCCACCATTCACCAGCCCGGCATGCATCAGGGCTGAGACCGGTGTGGGCGAGTTCAGTGAAGAAATCAACCAGCGATGAAAAGGCCAGGCAGCAGATTGAGTCAAGGCAGCCAGGGCAATCAGCACTAACCCCGCCACACTCATGGTGTTCAGTTCAGACTGGTTTTGCATCAGGTTGCTGATCAAGGCAGTACCCGCTCCTTCCGCTAGTAACCAGAAACCTGCACCGAGCAAAACCAGACCCACGCCGAACGTTTTCAAGGCCAGCCAACCGGACTGACGGGCAGCCTTCCATAGCGGCTGGTGAATCATCAGTTTCACCAGAAGTGCGTTGCTGACAGCCCAGGCTGTGAGCAGAAGCAGCAGATGGTTGGAAAAGACCATGATGATAGTGGTTACAGCCAGCAGTAGCATGGTTCCCTGATGACGTGCCTGCCTCCGATCCCCCGCCAGATAGCGTTGTGAATACACGGTCACATTGGCAACGATGAACACCACTAATCCCGCCATGACCCATGCCAGGCCATCAGGCAGAATGAGGTTCGCATCGTGAAAGTGAAACAGCGGCATGCAAACTCCTTTTTCCAAATGCATATGATTTTCTGTTTATCTTCCTTGACAACATACACGGTGCAGTTATATTTGTAAAATTGATTGTTTTTATGTTAACGATAAGTATTTCTTATAGGTTGTACCATGTCCTTCTTCATCGATTCTCTGCAGCTCAAGAGCTTCATTGCCATTTCAGAAACGGGAACCTTCGGCCAGGCAGCCGCCACCGTCAATCGAACCCAGTCTGCCCTGAGCCTGCAGATCAAAAAACTGGAAAGAGAACTGGGCTGTGAGTTGTTTGACCGGACCAACCGCAGAGTGGCACTCACCCCGCAGGGGGAGTTATTTCTCGGCTACGCCAAGCGCATGATGCAGTTGCAGTGGGAAGCCTACAGCCGGCTTCGCGAACCGGAAGTGGAGGGGGAAATACACTTCGGCACTCCGGAGGATTTTGCCACGCACTATCTGCCTGACGTGCTGGCCAGCTTTCGGCAACATCATCCACGAGTAGTACTGAATGTCTCCTGCGATCTGACGTTGAATCTGAACGAGGGCTTTCAGCGCGGTGAATATGATGTCATTCTTGCCAAGCGTGATCCGCAGCGAGTGATTGGCGGCACGAAAGTCTGGAGAGAACCACTGGTGTGGGCCGCCGCGGATGGCTACCAGCCTGAAGAGCCGCTATCGCTGGTGCTGGCTCCTCAACCCTGCATTTACCGGGCACGGGCCTTGGCTGCCTTGAACCGCGCTAAACGCAGTTGGCATATCAGCTATGTCAGCCCCAGTCTCGCAGGGACCATTGCAGCCGTCAAAGCAGGCCTGGGCATTACCGTTCTTCCGGTACATATGATCCCGCAGGGTATTCATCAGATTCGGAAAGAAATCAAACTGCCACGACTAGCCGATGCAGAAATCGCACTGATGAAGTCGGAGGAACTCTCGAAGATTGCAGATATGTTTGTGGAACACATCGTGCAAAGCCTGGAAAAAATATCGGTGCAATCAGCGTGATACCTGACTGAGGAATGGCTTGCTCAAGGCAGTCACACTCCCTCGACAATCAAGCCACGATAAATGGCACCACGATGACGATGCTGGGCTGCCTCCTGGTAAGCCGGGCTTTCGTACCAGTTGCGGGCTTCTTCCAGGGTCGGGAACTCAGCTATAACAACCCCTTCAACATCTGGTCCTTCCAGCGTCAGATGCTTACCGTAGGCGACAAGCACCTTCAGCGGGCGGCCATCCAACGTCCCTGCAACCTTTTCCCAGTAGACTTCCAGTTCAGACTGGTCGAGCGTCTTTTCACGCATGAACACCACGTAAGCGGGCATAGGTTTCTCCTATAAAGGGGAGGGAATCTGTATCAGCGCAACCCGCCGGATGCGAGGATAACTTCGCCGGTCAACCAGCCGGAATCATCCGAGGCAAGAAACGCGACGACCTTGGCAATATCTTCCGGCGTGCCCATTCGTCCCAGCGGGGTCATGGCAATGAGTTGCTTTTCAATGTTATTTCCAACACCGTAGAGCCCCGCCTCCTTCGTTCCTTCACTGAGCGTGGCACCGGGATTGACGGAGTTCACGCGAATTTTTCGGGAGGCGAATTCTTTGGCCAGCACGCCGCTCACGGCATCGAGGCCCGCTTTGCTGGCGGAGTAAATTGAGTATCCGGGCGGATGCGAGCGCGAGGCAACGGAGCCGATATTGATGATGCTTCCGCCATCCGGTCCGAAGTGCCGGAGCGATTCGCGGATGACCAGCAACGGCCCGAGCAGGTTGACGTTGATCTGGCGATGGAACTCTTGCTCTGTCAAATCCGCGACAGGCATGGCGTGATAGACTCCGGCATTGTTGACCAGAATGTCGAGAGAGCCAAAGGCTTCCTTCGCCCGCTCAAAAAGCCGGGCGACATCGGCGGACTTCGCGACATCCGCCTGAATCGCGATGGCACGGCCACCCCCAGCGATAATCGCATTGACCACGGATTCCGCGCCATTTCGGTCGCTCGCGTAGTTCACCACAACTGCCGCACCAGCAGCGGCAAGTTCCCTGGCGATTCCCGCTCCAATGCCTTTGGACGCTCCCGTTACGAGAGCCACTTTGCATTGCAATTTCGACATGTCTTGTCCTCCTTACCCCTGTAGACACTACAGGAAGGAGACTGTGACAAGCGATTTCAAGATTCTTCAGTTGAGTTGAAGGGCTTTCCCAAAATCGCCTTGGTCGAGCAGTTGCTGCAGCCAGTCGAACTGGTTCTTCGGTTCGAGAAACGGGTGCTCGCGGAAGATCGCCGCGTATTGTTCATCCACGGTATTCTCGATGGTCCGCACGATACCTTCTGCCGCTTCCGAGATACGTCGCATATGAAGCGGGACGAATTGCAACTGTCCGGGATCGACATGTCCCGCCTCGATAAAGCCCTTGGTCTTCTTCGGGCAGCGACAGGGGTTGTTTGCGTTGACCAGACCGCACTGGCCGTGCATGAACTGGTAAAGGTCGTGGCGGGCGCGAGAGAGGCTCTGCCGGAAATTGTCAGCGGACATTTCCAGGATTTCGCTGCCGACCGTATCGCTGGCTCCGAAAATTTCGCCGAGGGTGAAGATCAGCCGTTGCTTGCGGTCGAGGCAAAGCAGCATCCCGGTGGTGCAGGAGATTTTGGCCTCTTCGACCAGCAGCGGCACCTCGACCGGCACGCTCTTGGGATCTGGGAGATCAAGGTCAGGTGTTTCGTTGATGGCCTGGGCGTAACTGGAGAATGACTGATGCATTCTCTCCCCGCCGCGCCGCTTCATGTTCAGCACGTGGTTGGCCGTGATGCGGTAGAGCCAGGTCCGAAACAGGCTTTCTCCCTTGAACGTACTCAGACGGGTGATGGCCTTGATCAGCACTTCCTGCGTCACTTCCTCCGCATCCTGCGCGTGAAAGACCATGCGGACGGCAATGTTGTAAATCCACGATTGATGTCGCAGTACCAGTTTTTCCAGGGCGTCACGGCTGCCGTGCCTGGCCTGCTCAACCAGGTCGACATCAGTCGATTCATCGACGATTTCGGTAAAGGGATTGGGCATTGACGCGTTCCTCGTTCAGGACAACCTATGCTGTTCGGATGGACAACAACTCCTTTGACACGCGACCTAATGCACTGTGACAACCGCCGCTGAAATTGCATTTACCGCATCAAAAAGTTCAAATCCCGCCAACAGTCGCTTTCGCAACCAGTGACGGGATTTATGATAACGAAACAATCGGGGTGACAGGATTCGAACCTGCGACGTCCTGGTCCCAAACCAGGTGCTCTAGCCAGGCTGAGCTACACCCCGTCGTACTTCACATGATACAGACGAAATGGCATTCACCAAGGTTCACGCTGCTTGTCTTTGCATTTCTCCTCGCAGTGCCTGCACTACCCGTTCGAAATCATCCTGATTCTCAAAATGGATGACAAACTGGCCCTTATCGTGCGAGCGCAATCGTATCGCAATCTTGGTAGATAATCGCTGTCGCAGCTCATCTTCAATCTGCTGAACATGGGCAGTTTTCACAGGTTGTGACTCAGCGTTTTTCGCAGTCGCTGTCACAGCAGGTTCTTCTGATTTGATCAGAGATTCGACCTGCCGAACCGACAAACCCTTGGCAATAATCTCCTGCATCAGCGTGGTCTGCCTGACGGGATCTTCCACGGGAAGCAAAGCCCTGGCATGGCCAGCGCTGATCTGTCCATGTCGCACTGCTTCCTGCACTGCAGGTGCAAGTTCGAGCAGGCGTATCATATTAGCAACGGTCGAACGATCGAGGCCAACGACCTTGGCCAGTTCATCCTGTGTTACCTGGTAACGCTGCAGATAATCCTGAAAGCCTTGTGCCTTCTCGATGGGATTCAAATCACTGCGCTGCAGGTTTTCGACCAGGGCTGCTTCGAAAACTTTCTGATCGTTGAAATCAACCACGTGTACTGGAATCTCTGACCAGCCTACTTCACGAGCTGCCCGGTATCGGCGTTCGCCAGCAATAATCTGGTAGCCATTCTCGCAGGGTCTTACCAGGATGGGCTGCAGCAAGCCATGCGTACGCAGACTGTCTTTCAATGCATCGAGATCATCCTCATCAAAGTCTTTGCGTGGCTGTTGTGGATTGGCATGAATGCGATCCAGCGCCATCGTCAGCGTGGAACTGTTGCTGGCAACTGCTGTTGCTGTGGTGGCTGAGGAGCCACCTAACAATGCATCCAGGCCGCGACCTAAACGGCGTTTATCTGTCATGGGATTCGCCTCCTTGCTATCCCTTCGCTGTTGCTTCTCAATCGGGGCGAAGCATAGCACGGATGCGATTTTTACACAACAGCCGTTTTACTGGTAGCGTTTCAGCAACTTCCTCAATTTGCCCCAGGGCAACGTGTTCACCACATCAGCCTTCGTGAGCCAACCCCGCCGGGCGACATCGATGCCGTATTTAATCAAGGCAATCTCAGTAATGGAATGGCCATCGGGGTTGATGGCAAACTTGACACCGAGCGACCGGGCTTGTTTCACGTGCAACCAATCGAGGTCAAGACGGGCTGGATGGGCATTGATTTCAATGATCGTCCCTGTCTCCGCAGCAGCCTTCATGACTGCATCAATATCCATGGAGTAGCCTTCTCGTCGCAAAAGCAGTCGGCCGGTGGCATGGCCCAGTATATCGACATGTGGGTTTCTGATCGCCTTGATGACCCGTTCGGTCATCTGCTCCCGGCTCAGCGTGAAATGGGTATGCACGCTGGCTACGACATAGTCGAACCCAGCCAGCAGCTTATCTTCAAAATCCATGCTGCCATCAGGCAGGATGTCGCACTCGGTACCCTTGAGCAGTTGGAAGCCTTTCAGCTTTTCGTTCAGTGCATCAATCTCTTTCCATTGCTTTTTCACCCGTTCCGGCGTCAAGCCACGAGCCACATTCAAAGATTGCGAATGATCGCCTATGCCCAGGTACTTCAGCCCCAGAACCTTGGCGGCTTGCGCCATTTCTTCCAGGGTGTTGGCGCCATCGCTGTAGGTGGTGTGACAATGCAACGTGCCTTGCAGATCATCAAGCGTAATCAACACCGGCAACCTATGCTCACTGGCAGCCAGAATCTCACCGGTGTTCTCACGCAGTTCGGGCGGGATGTAGTCCAGCCCCAGATGGGCGAACAACTCTTCCTCGGTGTGTGCCTTCAGCTTCCTTTTTTCATCAAGGGCATACTCATTGAGTCGAAGCCCCTGGTCAATAGCTCGTTGCCGCATGGCAATGTTGTGTTCCTTGCTGCCGGTGAAGTAGTGCAGTGCGAAAGCAAAGGATGCATCTTCCACCACACGGATATCAGCCTGCATGCCATTGCTCAGGAGCACGCTCGACTTGGTAGGTCCACGCCCAAGAACCTGCTTGACCTCAGCACCAGTCGTAAATGCCTCCATGACCTTGTCAGCATCCTTTGCACTCACCAGCACATCCAGGTCAGCAATGGTTTCCTTGCGACGGCGCAGGCTGCCACACAGTTCTGACCGAATCACTCCAGGTACACTGCGTACCAGTTCCAGCAGCTTGATCCCGGTCTGCTCTGCATCGGAGATGAGGTAGCGATTGCCGACCTGTCCAAGGAAGGCGATGCCTTCGAGTATCTTGGCCTGGGTCTTTTCGCCGAACCCTTTGAGCTTGGCAATGGTGCCAGCCTGGCAAGCCTTCTCCAGTTCTGCGACGGAGTTGATCTTCAGTTCCTGGTGGAGGATGGCAATCTTCTTCGGCCCCAGCCCTGCAATCTTCAGCATCTCCAACAGGCCCGGCGGAATCTCCGCCAATAGTTTCTCGTGAAACAACAGCTTGCCGGTGGTGACGATTTCCTTGATCTTGGCTTGCAGCGTTTCGCCAATGCCAGGCACATGTTCCAGTTCACCCCTCTGTACTTTGCCGACAAAGTCTCCTTCATAGTTCTCAATGGCACGCGAACCTGCATGGTAAGCCCGGCAACGGAAATCGTTTTCCCCTTTGAGCGCCAACAGCGTACCGCAATCATCCAGAATCCTGGCGACCTGCATTTTGTCAATCATGGGATGTCACATAAAAGAAAAGAGCCAGTAGAAATATTCTACTGGCTTCAATTCAATTGCTACCAGCTACTTCGCTATGCTGCTTCCCGCAGATCAATACTGCGCGATGGATGCAGCATGATTTCAAGTGCTGTCACCAGGCGATCCGGGCCTCGGCCATCAATCAGGGCACGACCAGCGCGAGCCATTAAACGCCGTTCCGCAGCATCCTTCATAATGTTCTCGGCCGCCATGCGAACCGTATTTTCCTTGATGGCTTCATGCCAGCCCATCAGGTTGGCAGCCCCTTCTTCTTCCAGCCTCTGAGCAGTTGGCCAGTAGACTTCCTTCTGCACCATGATGAGCATGGGCACGCCAACACAGGCCAGTTCCAGCGAGCCGGTATCTGCTTCCGTCACAGCAAAATGACATCGGGAGATACGCCGCGATTGATCCTGCGTATCGATCGATACCGTCACCCGTCCCTTGTGGGCTTCCGCCAGGTCTTCCCATTGCTTCAGTTTGGGATGACCCATGCGGGCAAGAATATCAATTCGACTCAGCTGCTTCAAAGGCAGCAGTGCCTTGACGGTGCGTGAGGTCCAGTTGGCGGGATCGTCCCCAAGAGAGACCACGCAGCGGAATGGTTCGGGTGGCTCCTGACCTCGAATAGGACGAATGCGGCGAATGCCCGGCCTGACAATGGCATAGCGTGGGCCAGCCAAAACCTGTGATCCGGGACAGACATCGTATTCCGTAATGGATTTGTTCAGCATGGGATGCACCACCAGCTGGCTGGCCATCCGGTAGCTTGCTTCGTTGTCCATGCAGAAAACCATTGGCCCCAAGGCCGTTATCTCTGCCAGATATTCCGGACTGCAATTCGGGTCATCAATGACCACAGCAGCTGGACGCAGACGACGAATCTCACGCGTGATCTCTTCCAGATCATCAGGCGTGCCCACCTGAGCTTCAGCGCTCAGCCACTGGTTGTCGCCTTTTTTCACCAGTGCTCCCAGCAGGGAAGGTTCCAGCCTGCTGAGGAAATGTGCCGGGCGACGCCGGCGCTGCAGGGCATAAGCAAAAGTCAGGCAGCGGGAAAACGATTCCCAGCCACCAGCACGTGTACCATCCACTCGGAACAGAACTGCATTGCGAATCATGCCACCAACTCCCTTCGGGGGCAGGGAACAGAATCACCATCCTCAGCTTTTGCAAGCTGCGTTGTCGCTGATCAACATCCGTGTCGAACAGTGACATGATGGTGTCACTCCAGATGACGCGATGAATGTCATGCTGAAGCGGGGCGAATCCTACACCAAGAAACTTGAATCAAAAAGGCCAGTTTCGATGATTTTCCAGAAGATATTTTTTCGTGCGTCAGTCTGGGAAAGCAGCGTACTTTGCGAGAAAATCACAGTTCAGGACAGTGACGCGACGGCATCTGCAAGGCATCGATAACTTGTTGCAATTACCTTACACGTGCTGTAAGAGATTAGCGCGCCACATCGGGCTGATGATCAAAGTCTTCAAACGATACTGGCCTGTGTTCTTCCACAGCAGGCTTGCTCTCTACCACTTTGGGAGTCTCAACTACCGGCGGTGCTGATGGTGGAGTTTCTACAGGTCTGGTTTGCACCGTTTCCTGCGGAGGTTCCACTGGCTTGCTCGCCGGCGGAATCACTGGGAGCGCGTCTACCTGCTGATAATCTTTCAGCGTGCGCGGTTTGCCCGGACCCGTGCCTCTACTTTTGATTGCAGCGTTCATCACGCCTGCATGTGCAGCCAACCCCATAATCATCGAGCCAGCCAATGCACCGATGAGTATGCACTGCGATCCAAACACATCGTTTGTCAGAGTGGCTTGCGTCGCAACAACATAAACTACGCCCGGAGTGGATCCGAGTAATGCGCCAGTCAGGCCACGCACCAGAACCATCCAATAAGCTTTATGATCAAACTCGCTCTTGAGAGGCACGCGATTCCCCCACATCACGCTGGCACGTTTCACGGGAAACCGTTACCACAATTGTTTCAGCGTTGGATACAGTTTGTGATAGCGTTCATAGATCGATTCGTATTCTTTCTTCTGTACTGCATCAGGCAAACGCTCTTCCGTCACGCGAATAGTCGCAGCACAGGCTTCGGGTACCGAGCGATACGCCCCGGTTCCCACCATCGCCAGGAGTGCAACTCCAAACGCAGGCCCCTCCTGAGCATTGATCTGGGCTACTTTCTGTCCATAGATGTCCGCCTGCAGTTGACGCCAGTATTCCGACCGGGCGCCACCGCCGGACAGACGTATCTGTTCAGCCTGCACACCCAGGCCTCGCATCACCTCCAGGCAATCGCGCATAGCAAAGGTAATGCCTTCCACCACGGCACGTGCCATATGATGACGGGTATGACGAACGGTCAGACCAACCCAACTTCCACGGGCTTGCGGATCGCTATACGGATGCCGTTCTCCTGTAAGATAAGGAGCAAACAGCAATCCCTCTGCTCCTGGAGTTATCTGTTCCACGCCCTGCATGATCAGATCGTATGGGTCACACCCCTTCTTAGTCGCATCCTGCATCAAATCCGCACACAATTGATTGCGAAACCACTGCAGCGATCCACCTGCACTCAGCACCACACCCATCTGATGCCAGGCTCCGCGCACTGCATGACACATCGTATGCACTTTACCTTCCGGATGTGTTTCAGGCTTTTCAGCATGAGCGAATACCACACCACTGGTTCCCATGGTGGCACTGAGAATCCCCGGCTTCACGATGCCATTGCCTACCGCACTCGCTGCCTGATCCCCTGCTCCGCCCACCACTGGAACACCGGGTGAAACACCTAACTCTTTTGCTGCCTGGGCTGTCAGCTTGCCGGTTACCTCATCTGATTCCACACAACGAGGTAACAGTGATGCATTCAGTTGCAACATGTTTAACAGACCGGTGTGCCAGCATCGTTCCCTGACGTTAAGCAATAGTGTGCCTGAAGCATCGCTTACTTCAGTAGCTAACTCGCCGGTCAGTTTCAGGCGCAGATAATCCTTGGGCAGCAGAACGTGTTGCAGTCTTTCAAATATCCGAGGTTCATTATTTCTGAGCCAGAGAATTTTAGGGGCAGTGAAACCGGTAAAAGCAGGGTTGCTGACCATGCTGATGAGTGCCAGCCTGCCACCGGCTGCCTGTTCAATCTCTTCACACTCACGTTGAGTTCGCTGATCATTCCACAGAAGTGCAGGCCTGAGCACCTGGTGTGCGCGATCGAGAAACACCGAACCATGCATCTGCCCGCTCAGGCCGATGCCTTTCAGTTCATCTGGCTTGATGCCACTTTTAGCGATGGCTTGGCGGGAACTCTCGCAGGCGCTCTGCCACCAATCTGCCGGGTTCTGCTCCGACCAGCCAGGCTGTGGATGAGAGATGGGATGTTCCACGGTGACCGTTGCCAGGATGGTTCCATCCGCCCGGCAAACCAGTGCCTTGGTGCCACTGGTGCCCAGATCAATTCCAAGATATGCGCTCATATGGTGTCCAGCAAATGATGATCATCTTCGTTGTATCAGAAGAATGGGTGCATTGCTCAGGAAAAGAGACTGAGATTTGCGTCAATCAACAGAAGTCGTGCCACACTCCGGCGGTACTCCGCCGGGGTGTGCCTGCAGCATCCTGTCTTGGCAACAACCTATTCTTTATTTGATTTCATCCAGACAGCTGGGTGATGGCCCACGCCACTTGATAAACGGTCCGAGTCTATTCAGTGCTCCATCGTATACCACGCTGTCGGTATGCCCATCTGCGAATGCGAGACGATATCGACGATTCCCCTCTCCTGGTGCATTATCTTCATTGATGTTGACACCAATAAGGAAAGGAACAATTGGAGCCGGGGTGTGTCTTACTACTCGACCCAATGCCAGTGGCTTACCTTCTGCAAATTCAAGATCGGCTGGCTTCGTCCACGGCACTGCTTCTTGAGCAATTCCAGCAATGATGACGCTATCCATTCTTCCCTGTGCTTTGATTTCCGGAATCGTCGCTTGCTTGTCGTGTTCAAACACTGCTCCGGGCCCAACTATTAATTGATAGAACGTACCACCCCATGGTTCCTGCTGACCATAGCCAGGAAGTCGATAACAGTTTGGGAGGGATTTCAATAGTGTCAGATTGTGATTGCTGTTCCAAGGTTCATCGAGATGAAATTGACGATACAGTTCTTCTCTTCCGAGAAAAGGAAGCAAATGGACGCGCCAACTGAGTAAAGGCTGACCAGTCGAAGAATAGCTGGCTACAGCCGGGAACTGACCATGTTTTTCATGCCATTGATGAAGGCCAGCAACTATGGTCTCCAACTGTTTTGCCGCATATCCACTCGAATAGTTTGATGCATAGAGCGTACTCAACAGTGGTACTATTGAATAAGCAATCAAGACCAGTGGGAATAACAATATCGATCCGATCAGTATACCAATGATTCTTCGAATAACTGTTTTTGGTTCCTTCCACCAGCGTAAGATACAACTGAACATGATGTATAACCCAATGAAAAAGGCGGTAGCATCGAGCGCCAATACTGGGTCGTAGAAAATAGTAATACTCATTGCCAAGATAAACAGCATAACGGCAAGAACCGCACGTCGTTCCCGTGTCATGGAGATGCTCAAACCAATTATTGCGACTGCTGACAGTTGCCTCCCACACTAACATCCGAACGGTATCGAGTACAGCGTATTGCGTCAAATCCGCAGACCGTGCCACACTCCGGCGGTACTCCGCCGGGGTGTGTCTGCTGTAACCAGTCGAGGCAAAAACTGGACATCGAAATGAGTCACTCTTGAAAAAATAACATCCTTACACTAATATAGTATACTATTGTTTATTGACCTCTGATTCCCTGCAGTTGGCCAGGTAAATGACAATCAACACGGCCAATCCGCTTTCATACATGACAGGAAAATATCTTGTGGTGTATGATACTGCCATGCACAACGCGAATATCCCTGTAAACATGGCGCGCGCACGAGCTGCTGCAGGTGGCCCATTTCGCGAAGTAACCTTATCTAGTGAAGGCAAAGCATGATCCAACTCCAGCACTCAAGCCAACGCCAAAACCACTGTAATCATGGCGCGCGCACGGGGCGCTGCAGGTGGCCGATTCCGATTCTCATCACCAGCGGCTTACTTCTTCTACACCTTTTCGTTACCGCCTCAACTTTTGCAGTAGCTGAATTTTTACAGGAGTATAATATTGTACACTATACCGATCATACACGGTTACTGTTGTGGAAAGATAGTCACGGCGCTCTGCAGCCAGTGAAAACTGCCGACGATTGGAAGAAAAGACGAGCACACATCATCAACAACTTCGAAGCAGCTGCAGGCAGAAGGTCCGAAAAATCTCGCGACCCGGAACAGATCACTTATCAAACTCACGAATCCGTTTCACTGGGCAACATCGTTCGCAAGAAGATCACTATTCCCATAGATGACAACGATATCATCCACGCCTACCTGTTCCTGCCTGCATCTAAAGTCAAACTCCCAGCCATGCTCTGCCTGCATCAAACCACGAAGTCTGGCAAAGGCGAACCGTCAGGCCTGGCTGGCTTGCCTACCCTGCACTATGCCCTGGAGCTGGCCCAGCGAGGTT
The DNA here is from genome assembly GCA_016795155.1 of Planctomycetia bacterium. Taxonomy (NCBI): domain Bacteria; kingdom Pseudomonadati; phylum Planctomycetota; class Planctomycetia; species Planctomycetia bacterium. The sequence continues at coordinate 21,659 of JAEUIE010000027.1, forward strand.
ACATCACCATCGCACCTGATTACCCGCGCTTTGGCGACTCCACCACCGATGCCTATCAGCTAGGCTATGTAAGTGCCACGGCCAAGGGCATTGCCAACCATCGGCATTGTGTCACACTGCTGACGCAACTGCCTGAAGTCGATGCGGAACGGATTGGCTGCATCGGCCATTCGCTGGGCGGTCACAATTCCATCTTTGTTGCACTGTATGAACCACGCATCAAGGTAATTGCCAGCAGTTGCGGATTCTGCTCATTCCCGAAATACTACGGCGGCAATCTGAAAGGCTGGACGCATGCAGGCTATATGCCACGCATCGCGAGTCTGTTTGACAGCGATCCGAAAAAAGTGCCATTTGACTTCACCGAACTGCTGGCAGCCCTGGCTCCCCGGCCTGTGTTCATCAACGCTCCACTGCGTGATGCCAACTTTGATGTGGAAGGCGTCCGCGATTGTGTCAAAGCTGCCTTGCCGGTCTATCAACTGTTTGGCAAAACAGAAAATCTGGTTGCAGTTCACCCTGATTGTGAACATGCTTTCCCTGATGACATTCGTGAGAAGTGTTATCGCTTTCTGTATACTCACTTACGCGATCGCAAGGAGAGTAAATAGCCGATGATGTCGGCAGTATCCTGCACAGATACCTGTTCTTCGAAGTTTTCAGGCATCAACGATTTTCCGGTGCCCTGCACTTCTTCCAGATCGCTGCGCAGGATAGTCTCTTCGACACCTTCAGCCCGCTTGAGCGTGATGCTCGATGCTGATTCACTGCTCATCACCCCTGTCACGGTTCTGCCTGTTTTGGTAATCACCAGGTAATTGACATAACGCGGATCGACTTCACGGTTGGGATCGAGCATATCAATCAGCAAAGCTTCCGGCGTTTTGTTGCCAAGCGCTCCTAAAAGGTCTGGCCCAACAACATGCCCCTGCCCCTGAATCTGATGGCAGGTGGAGCAATGCTTGGCAAAGAGAGCTTTGCCACGTTCTACATTAGCTGTCATCTGAAGCGATGGAGCATAGCGGATCAGTATCTGCTGACGGCTCGTAACCTGGGCGCTGGTCTGCAACTTCTCTGCCCGCTGGCGGATGTTCGCATTTCGCGAACGTAATAATTGCTCCCGACGCGATTGATCAAGCTGCAGCCAGGCAAACTCTTTCTTCTCCGCTCGCTCCAGAAGGTACTCGATGAAAATAGTCCTGCCCAGCAATACTTCCTGTGCTTCCCGACGGATAGTCGGACTCCACGTTGGCCAAAGTGTCAGCAGCAATACTGTAACTTCCCGTTCATCAAAACGGCTGATGGCCTGCAGTGCGTTCCGCTGATCATCTAAAGAAGACGTAGAACTGAGCAGTTCCTGCAGCAATGGCTTGGCTTCTTTCCAGTTGGTATAGCCCAACAGACTGATGGCCATCTGCCTGGTGTTCGAACTGATTTTGGCTTGATGAATCAGGCTGTTCAATCTCGAAGTGATATCTGGCAAGGTGCGCAGATAACTTGATCCAATCCCTTTCAAAACAGCCAGTTGACTATCTGACCAGTCTTTTTGCAAATACCTTTTCAATGACTGATCCGACTGCAACTCCAGCAGCGGTACCTTTTTACCGACCAGTTGTGCCAGCCTTTCCAGAAAGGCATTGGATATCTTCTCATTAGCCATGACCGATCGCAATAACTGCCATTCCAAACCCTGGAGTGAAGACAGTAGAGCAGTATCGAACCAGGTATCTCTATCTCTTCGCTTCAGTAGTTGATACGCCAACTGTAGCCTTTCCTGATGATCCAGTGGCAGCGAACCCAGGCTGAGCGCCAGTTGAAACCGTACCTGCGGATGCTGATCTTCTGCAATATACATCAATTGCTGTTTCAGTGGTTCTGACAAACTGCGTCGCGATTCACAGAATTGCAGCGCAGCCATGCGTACTGCATATTCATCCAGCGAAGTACTTTTCAGCGCCGATTCCAAGTTGCCATCATCTAAATGATTGCACAACGAAAGTAAGCTTAATGACAGAATGCGCGCATGGGGCAGGGGATGTGATGTTAACTGTTTCAACTCCGACACATTGTGCTTAACATCTTTCTCCAGCAGCAACCGAAATGCAGTCTCTCTTCGCCAACTAATACTGGAACCCAGTTCCTGAATCAGTTCTTGCTCGCCGAGTTGATCTAAACGTTTCTGTTTCACTATTGTTGTTTGCTTTGGCTTGATCCGCCAAATGCGGCCCCGTTCCCTACTATTCAGGTTCCATTTTGCCTTGATGTCATCAGGCAACGACAAAGGTGTTTCAATGATCTCACGGTAGAAATCGGCCAGGTAAAGCGATCCATCCGGGCCGTTGGCGAGAAAGACAGGCCGAAACCAGGTATCGGTTGAGGCCAGGAACTCGCAATCCTTATCATGGCGTTGTGCCTGAAAAGTCGAGCCTTGCACCTTCAGCACATCCCGATGCACCAGGTTATTAGCAGGATCGCAGACAAAGACCTGATTGTCATGCCAGGCTAAACCCGTTGCCGAAGTGAAATATCCGCCCGGCACCAATTCTGTTGTCGGAAACCGCTTGGCATCACTCCCACCAGCACGGCGTGTGGTGCGTTCCAGCCGCCAGGCTTCAAAAGGGCTGATGCGAAAGACGCGAGCTGCAGCACCGTGATCGGGAATGTCCAACACCACCGAGGGAACCGACAGATCAGGATTGCGTTTCAAATAATGATGAGGCAACACAATATGCCGCAGGTGCTGGCTGTTGGTACACGTCAGCCATTGACCACTGGGTGTCACTGCCAGTCCATACTGCCCACCGCCTGAACAAGGCTCGAGGCTGCCAGGCACATCGGGTTTGAAACGGAAATGCATGCCGCGCAGTTGAACTATGGGAGCATCAGGCTTTTCGACCGATTTAACAGGGCTATCGTTGCCCCCATTGCAGCCATACACCCAGCCATCGTAATGGAGTTGCAAACCATTGATCATCTGCTGAATGTTGCTGTTGCCGAAGCCGGTGTAGAGTACCCGTTTCTCCTTACCATCACGCGAGACAAAAAACAGATCGGGGGCATCACCCACCAGGAAACCATCGCGATAAGGCGCAATCCCACACGGAAAACGTAAGCCATCAAGCACTATGCTGGATTTTTCAAAGTAACCATCGTGATCGGTATCCTGCAATCTGCGGATGCGGCCTGCCAGGTTGGGAGTCCCCGTGCCTACACCTGCGTTGGGGTAGCCCCGCATTTCCACCACGTACAGATCGCCAGCCGCATCAAAGCAAAAACAGACGGGATCAACCACTTCAGGTTCCGCTGCTGCCAGTTCTATGGTGTAGGCGGGGTCCAGCTGAAACGTGCCCAGTTCCTCGCGTGCTGAAAGTGGCACCGTCTGGTTCTCTTTATTGCGAGGCAACTCACGCTTTTCCTGAGCCAGCAGAGTGAACGAAAAGAGCAGGGCACCTATCGAAAACACCATCAGTCGCATGGAAGGCATCACATCGTAAAGAAGGCAGGCAGGGATTCAGCATAACAAAAAACCGCCGGGAATGCCCAGCGGTTTATCACGATATTCCTCGAATCATAGGCCTTAGCCCGGCAGCAGGTCTTTCACTGCTTCGTACTCTTCCTTGAGTTCCTTGTGTGTTAGATCGAATTTGGCTTTCCCGAACGCATCCAGTTGCAGGCCGTTGACCGGCTTGTACTGCCCCTGTTCATTGCGGCATGGATAGCCGAACACCAGGCCATGCGTTACGCCATATTCACCATTGGAAACGATGGCGGCACTTGTCCAGTCGCCTGCAGGAGTTGGGGCGAGCAGACTTTTCACATGATCCAGTGTCGCATTGGCTGCAGACATGGCAGAGCTGACCCCTCGAGCCTTGATGATCGCAGCACCGCGATTCTGCACCTGATGAATGAACGTGGTTTCCAGCCAGGCACGATCGGTGATGACTTCGGTCGCTGACTTGCCCTTGATGCGGGCATGCTGGAAATCGGGATACTGGGTGTTGGAATGATTACCCCAGATGGTGACGTTGGTGATATCGCTGTTGCCAACCGATGCCTTCTTGGCGAGTGCCGCTACAGCTCGATTGTGATCGAGACGGGTCAGTGCTGTCCATCGTTCAGCAGGTACATCCTTGCCATTACGCTGTGCTACCAGGCAATTGGTGTTACAGGGATTACCCACTACGACGACACGAATATCCTTGGCGGCATTGTTGGCAATGGCCTGTCCCTGGCTGACAAAGATCTTCCCATTCATCGATAAGAGATCCTTGCGTTCCATGCCTTGCTTGCGTGGGAACGCTCCTACCAGCAGTGCCCAGTTGGCGCCGGCAAATGCCTTGTTGGCATCATCGGTAAATACGACGCCTTCCAGGTTCGGTGAGCCCAGATCTTCCAACTCCATCACCACGCCTTCCAGCGCTTGCAGTGCCTGGGGAATTTCCAGCAGTTGTAGAATGACCTTCTTGTCTTTGCCAAACACTTCACCGGCGGCTAGCCTGGCCAGCATGGCATAAGCCACCTGCCCGGCTGCACCTGTCACAGCAACGCGAACCACCTGACTCATGTTGAGACCTCACAAGATGAAAGAACACTATCACCTTATGAAGCCGATACTCCAGCGGGAAGTTGACCTGAAACGAAACAGCCCTTGAGGATCGCTCAAGGGCTGCAGAATGGTTAACTATTCAGATTATTTGAAGCGTGCCAGCAGGTTGTTCACCAGGCTAACGGCTGCACTTCGGCTGCGTTTAGCAGTCGAGAAGAACTTGTCCGCCTCGCTGCTGGTCTTCTTGGCTGTAGTGGTGCTGGATGCCAGACTCTGGGCTACCTTGCTGGAAAGGCCTGCTGCATAGCTGGCTGTTCCCGTGCTGGTGCCTGCCTTGGATGAGCTGCCTGTGAGGGCTGCTGCCAGTGAGCTGTCACCCTGCATCTCGGCAGAACCAGCGTTGGCGCTCATTGCAGCAAAGAAGCTTGGTGGAGGCAGATCTGGGCCACCCGGATTGGGATCGAACTGAGTGGTACCCAGCCAGAACCCAGTGACATTGGTATGGCCATGACCAAAGTCCGAACCACGCAAGGCAACAGAATCAAAGGTCGCACCCTGAAGTGCTTCACTTGGCTGGCTGGTTCCCGTTGCATTAAACTTCAGCATATCGCTGCTGTTACCAGTCAGAGCGACAGGAACCGTAAAGTTGCCTGAAGTAGACATGTACAGCGTTGGCGTGCTTGGATTTGCGTTAGTTTGATAGAACAGTGCATCCACGTTATGTTGCGATGGATTGGTTAATCCTCGCGTAGACCCAAGGAATGCCTTCTTGAATGTACCAGCAGTGTTATTACCGAGCGAGATAGAGCTGGTTGGCCTGAACGACAGGATGTCCTGTGGGTTTGCGGAACCTTGAGCCACCAGTGCTGTGCCGGAGGTAGAAAGCAGGATGCGAGACAGGGTGCTGCCACTGTAGATCAGCGAGACAGCATCCACATTCTCGGAAGAACCCGAGAGACCGACCCGGCTGCCATCGAAGAACAGCGACCAGGTACCGGTGGTCAGACCACTGCCAGTATTGGAGCTGGTGGGTGTAAACCGGATCAGATCTTCACCAAATCCACTGATGTTCGATCCTGAAGGTACACCGTTGTTGTAACTGGTGTTGACCGAGAAGCCGCCTCGTGTCGAGATCAGAATCTGGCCAGTGTTAGTGAAGGTGAATGCATCAATGCTCTCGTTGCCACTGGTCAATCCGAAGTTGGAGCCTCGGAAGTAAACACTGTAATTCCACTCGCCCGATTGCAGAGCTGTCAGGCGTACGATGTCCGTATCGGATACTACCAGCGAGCTGCCATCACTGTTGAACAGCGTGGTGGAACTGCCTGCGTAAGTGAAGTACCACACACCGGTCGTCTGTGAACCTGCAAACTGCACTGGGAACTGACGGGTTGAACCAACACCTGCTCCCAGAGTGAATTCCTGTGGGTTACCCGGGTTGGCGGGTACGGTTCCACCATTGGGCAGTGTCGTTTCCACGCGATACTGTCCCGCAGGCAGGCCTGTGAAGTTGAACGTGCCATCCGAACCTGTGACAAAAGTGCGTGGGTTCGTGAAGTTGGCTGGCACTGGTGAGCCAATGAAAGTCAGCGTGATGGTCCGACCAGGTGAACCTACTTCATTGTCATCGGCGTTCCCATTATTATTAGAATCAAGGAAGACTCGGCCGCTAACAGTCGAATTACGCTGTTGCAGACCCAGATCCTGTCCAAAGACATGGGTATCCGGTGGCAGGGAAACCAGCAGTGTGCCGGTGGATGGCACGAACCCTGCGGGAACCGAAGGAGGAAGTGTTGCGGTATCGATCATTACACGATAGCCAGCCAGGTTGGCAGGCAGACCGGCAATGCTGTAAGCACCCGTTACTGCAGCCGATACGGCGTTGCGTTCACCGATATCAAACTGATTATTGTTGTTCGCATCGATGAAGACTCGCACACCAGCAAATACCGTGGTTTCAAGAGCCTGTTTGATGCCATCGCCATTGAGGTCGCTGAAGACCACGCCGTTGATGGAGGAATTGGCTGCCTGGTATCCGAAGAAGCCCAGTGATGCATCGATTCCTGCATAGCCCAGGGTGATCAGCTGTGGAACTGTTGCTGGGCCCGTCAGAGCATATCCAGCAGGCACACCACTGATTGGTTCGACATAGAAATCGCCGACAGGTAGATTCGTAGCAGAATAGGCTCCTGACGCATTGGTTGTTGCACTGTACAACTGATCGTCGCTGTCACCCACCACTCCGTTGCGACCTGCCCAGCGGAGCTGAACTGTCACATTGTTGAAGCCTGGTTCGCCAAGATCAAACTGTGCGTTGCCGTTCAGATCGTTGAATACCAGACCCAGAATCTGGCCAGCGAATGGATCCTGGCGGTAACCCACGTCAGCAGCACTGAAAGTGCCATTTCCATTGGTAAGCAGCAGTGACTGTGTATCGTTTCCAGTGGTCAGATAGAAGTTGGCCAGAACTGCCGAACTGCTGACCACCACCACCTGGTAGGACCCTGCAGTCAGTGGGAAGAAGCTGTAGCTGCCATCTGCCAGTGTTGAGGTGTTGAGTTCGGGAAGGTCATCCGCAGTACCGAACTGACCATCGACACCTGCACCGAGCAGGCGAACAGTTACGCCAGCGATGCCGCCTTCGCCACCATTTCGGACACCATTGCCATCAGCATCATTGAAGACGATACCGTTGACGGTAGCCTGCTTTTCCTGATAGCCGAAGTTCTGGGTACGACTTCCACCAGGCAACAACGAGAAGGTCACTGCATTGCTGGCTGGAGAAGTACGGACAAAGGTGGAAGGCAGAGGAGTTTCATTGATTTCCAGGCGATAGGGGCCTGCAAAGACAGGATTCTGTGTCGTTCCCGTAAAGCTGAAATTGCCGTTGCTGTCTGTCGTGGTCACATAGGTGATGTTGTCAGACAGGGTTGACAGGTCGAAATCAGCGCCACCACTGGTGAGTGTCAGCGTGAAGATCACAGGATTCGGTACGGAATCAGTAATCCCGGGTTCGCCTACTTCGATGACTCCATTTCCGTTGATGTCATTGAATACCCGGCCATTGACCACGCCATTGCCACTGTCGAGCCAGTAACCGAAGTTCAGATTAGCTCGTGTTCCGCCGATAGGCAGATTGACTGGCTTCTGAGCAGGTGGAGTGTTCAGGCGGTAGTCCGTTGGCAGTGTGGATTCATTAACTGCAACATAGTATTGTCCACTGCCAAGATTAGCGAAGGTGTATACACCACCCAGACCCGTAGTCACTGATTTTTCGAGCACGTCATCTGAAGTAAAGAGGATGCCATCGCTACCAGCGCCAATCAGGTTCACGCCAATCCCAGGAATGCCTTGTTCGCCAGGATCAATAGTGCCGTTGCCATTTGGATTCAGCCAGATGTTTCCAGTAATGGTGCCGGTGCGGATCGTGAACGGATAGACGAAGGTACCACCTGCCGTTCCGTTGCCGGAAGGCAGACTATAGGGGGCAGGGAATTCACCATCGAGCAGTTGGCCAGCGATATCGCGTACCGCAGTTCCAGTCGTTGTTCCATTCATCATGAAGTAGAACGTGCCCGATGTCAACTCGGTAGTAAGCGGCAGGACGAAGGTATGAGTATCGGAGTTGGCATCGTATATGTTTTGTGACAGATTGAAATTGATAGGTACTTCAAGACCTGATGTTGAGCCAATTCGCAATACTACTGAATCCTCATTGAATGTAGAAGTATCAACACGACCAGAGAATACGACAGTGATACTGGATACTGGTGACCCAACAATATTGTTCACACTCAGTACCGACAAGCTGATGACTCTCAGAGAAAGCTCATTGGCTTCCAATGCACCACGGTCATAGAACGGGAAGGCCCCGGAACCTACATTGGGACGATTCGGATTGTCCACACGTGGACGACCACGGAGATCAAGACCAGGAGCACGCGTAGGAAGTTGTGGCGATCGTGCAGAACGTAGCCGATCCTGGAGATCGCTCACAGCCGAATCAATAGCGGGCGAATTCGGACGTATACGATAGTCTTGCGAACTCGGATCGACGTACAACGGATTGGCGGATGCACCATTGCCAATGATGTTTTGTACACCCGTGAATGGGCTCCCTGTCACCGCATTGTTGTAGAAGATGTTATAGGACACCACAGGAAGAACAGGTGGTGTGAGGTTGGTTATGTCATAACCATCAATAATGGCTAGACCAGTTCCATTGTTGGAAACAATGTTGTTTTGAACCGTGGGTCCGCCACGTGTTTCCAGCAGAATTCCAACACCGGCATTGCCATCAATCGTATTGTTGGAAATTTCGGTGAATGCTGTTGGTGTAATACGGTTACCGGGAGTGACCGCATTGGTAGTGCGATTTTCTCGCAAGTGAATACCATTTCCCTGATTATTGATAATCAGGTTATTCTGGATAGTCGGCCCAGGGATAAAGTTCGCTGGCGAACTTTGAGAAGGATTGACGTTATTGACATCTTCATTTCGATAAATGGTGTTCGCACTGCTTGTTGCAGCTGTATTGTTTCGGTTTGGAAATTCAGACACTGGGAAGCGGGCTGCCTGAGTGGGCAGGTTGGCGCCCAAGTTGGTGTTGCTGGCATTCATACGCGAATCTTGCAGCAAGATTGCATCGCCTGAACTACTGAGGATGGTATTGCTACGGATCAGGATTTGGCCTTCGGCAGGCTTGGGATGATTCAGATTACGTTCGAAACCACTGAAGCGGAGATTCATTTCATATCCGCCAACTGATGTTCCATCACCTCTTCCCGCAAAATCGATAATGGAATCATTCGTGATGGTTACTCTATCACCATTCTGATTAAACAGACTTATCGCACCACCATCTGCACCATAACCAGGCGGGTTCAGCGGGCTTACTGGACTCATTCTGTCGGATTGGAAAGGTGTCAGAACATACGTGGTCTGATTTGGCTGTAATCCATTCTCCACTCCTGAATTGAAGTCGGTAGAGAAGAAGGAACGTGGTGCGCGATCAAACGGCATGACGGCTATATATTTCGCATCACGTGCAAATCCTGTTCCTTGATTGTAGGGGACATTGCCATTGAGAATTTGAACGGGTCCCAGGGTATTTCCCATTAATCCTGGATTGTCTGGATAACCGAATCCAAATCCTCCAAATCCATCGCCACTCCAGTAGATGAGCTGGAAGTCAGCATTAAAGACAGCTACGTTGATCTGGCGTGTATTCGGTTCATCGGAAGCAGTAGAATAGTTGCTGCCACGTGTTCTCCGCCCTTGCTCAATATCGATGTACAATAAGGCTGATACTCCTTCAGGAGTATTGGAAGGAAGTTCGTACCAATCGACATCATCAGTGAATTGTCCTTCACCGCGTGCAGCAGCGCTTCCTCCAAGTTGTCCAGCAACGGTATAACTGCCATCCGTAGTTTCAAACCGCAAAAATCCGTCATAGTTGAATTCCAAGGCCGGCACAGGCTGGAGAAGTTCAGTTGCACTTGGTCGAGCACCATTCGGTTCTGCCAAGGCCTCATACTCATTACCATCAATGGCCAGTTTGGTCTTGGGATATGTCCGAATATCTACGCCAGTAGTGGCAAAACGGACTTCCGCGTATTCGAGAAGTGTACCATCCTGCAGATTGTAACCATCGAAGGAATCGAACGGTGCTCTGGTGGCTACGAGTAGACCATCATTGTTGCCCGCAAGGCTGTTAAGAATCTTGTCCTGTGTAGACAAGAGTACACCATTGGGGTTATTGAGACCAGGGTAAGTTAACCCTTCATCGCCTCGTGTATATGGGTTGAGATCGGCGTATCGTCGATTGATAGTACCGTTAGGATTGGTGGTAACGACTTCAGACATCGACGTATTCACGCCGGGCAGAATTTGAATCCCCTGCCATTGTCCGGGACTGGCAGTTGATGGACCGTTGCTGCCAGTATCACGTTGAACATGCCCAATGGGACCTGCGCCAACCGTGTCATCATCTATTCCAGTTAGGATAACAGGATTTGCGCCCTGACCAAGAATACGAAGAGTACCGCCTGATCCGCTCACTGGTGCCCGGAAACCGATGGTAAAATTCTGCAGTGTTCCAGTATTGGCAGCTACATTCTTGGTGACAATCAGGCTCCAGATGCCACGTACATTTTTACCACGATAGAAACCAAGTCCAAAAGGAGTAGTTTGTGTCGGGTTATTCAACAACGTGTTGGTGTAACTGGAGGACTGGAAGGAAGTAAATGTGCTATCGTACGGTGACTGGAAGGGCTGCCCGAAAAGAGTGTCGTAAGAGTTCAGTGCAGCTTGAGACTTATCATCAAAGGTGGTATTGATGAAGGACTGATTGCCATTGCCTTGTCCAGCGCCTGCAGCAACCAGATCAATCCTTGATCCATCAGGACCTTGCAACTGAATTCGCAATTGATTGGTAGGACCACTGTAGTTCAAGTTCAAGTTAACAACGATTTCGTTCGCCACAAAATCGCTGTTAATCTGGAGTGGAATAACAGTATCTCCAGTAAAGTTCAAATTGGTGGGTGTGTTCTGCTGGAAAACCGTATTGGTATTCTGGCCGAAAGTGAATTGTCCTGCTGCATTGAATCCAGTTCTCAGGTTATCCATGGTAGGCACAAAGCCACTGACAATATTGCCTGTGCTACCTTGTGACAATCCTACACCACGGTAGATGGCACGCAACGATGCAGCCGTGATAACAGTATCTTCACTGTTGGCCTTTACTACCAGACTTTCCCCCGCATCTACCCATGTCAAACCTGTAATACCAGGGTTATTCAGAGCCAGGCCCGATCCTTTGAACGTAATGTTGAAATTATTGATTGCACCTGTGGCACCTGTTGCTGCATCACGAACTCGTAATCGCCACGTACCAGCAGCATTAATGCCGTCCAATACACCCAACCCGGTGGCACTTGCTGAGAAGGGATCGTACGAAACAGGGTAGAAGGTACCACTGAATGGCGCGAGACCGGCGGTAATCGGCGTGGTAAAGTTGTCAGCGAAATGAGTATTAGTGTAATTCGCACCGCTGATTGTACCACCTGTCCTGTTGGCCAATTGAACCACAGTTCCATTCGGCGCCACAAGTTCAAGGATCAGATCGCTGGCGCGAGCATGGGTGATAGTCAGATTGACGCGAATGTCATTGATGTTGGAGATCGATGGCACATTCACCAATGCTTCAACTGCTGCTCCGTTATCTGGGATCGCAATATTTACATTGCCTGTGGTGAAATTGGAAACAGCAGCAGGCGAATCCCCGGCTTCATCAATGATGCGGACTTTGTAAATCGGCGTGCGGCTTACTCGCCCAAAGAAAGCACGACCATTGGCAGTCGTCGTTGGTATCGCTGCTGTTTCAATCAGCTTACCGTCGGCACCTATCAGTTCGATGCGTTGTGTGGGACTGTTACTCTGATTACCCACTACCCAGAATCCTACTGCAGAAACTGCATTCGGGAACACCATCTCATAGGTGCCATTGCCGTCCAGCGTATTAGGCTGGAGCATGAATCCACCTGGATTGCTGGGATCAGAAACTACATGAAAGGGGCGGAGCGGATCGCTGATGTTTCCGACTGCTCCACCATAATTGAAATTCACCCCCCAATCGCGCCATTCTTCACCACGCAGATCCATACCGTTCGTAGTAACCAGACCGCGTGCAGTCGCATCGAATTGTGTCTGATAATAGAAGAGACCTGCATCCACGAGGTTTGGATTGACCTGGAATGGCCCACGTTGTAGCGGCAGGTTAAGAGGCTTGGTCGTGTCTGTCGGCAGATTACCAGGCAGTCGCATTACCAGGTTGCTTAAGAAGACAGCGGGATCGGTGAAGCGTTGCAGGTAACCACCGCTGGATGAATCAGGCACTACTGTGCGGCGGCTCATCATTGCGAAATACTGATCAGGGCGTACGATCAGCAATTGTCCATCAATGGTCGTGACGATGTCCGTATCATCCATCACCGCGCCGACAAGTGGCAGATTCGCATCGATGGCGCCACGGTCATTGTTATTGAAGAACGAGAGATCGAGGATAAACGGAACGTAGAGACCGTTATTGGAATTATTCTCGATAATGTTGCGTCGGTAAAAGACACCGTAGCCACCCATGCTGTTACGAGCATCCTGCAAGTACATGGGATGAGCTTGAAGAGCCTTCCCTATGTTGTCGTGAATGTAGTTATCGATGATTTGCACATCGCCCGTACGCAGGAATGGATTATTTGGATCGAATCGCGCATCTTGATCATCCCGACTGAAAAGGTCAATTGCTGGCGAATCGACGAGGTTTTGTGGGTTTTCGTCATCCACAACACTATAGGTTTGAGTGACTTCCGTGTTGGAAATACGTAGACGCTGCAGTTCGCCGCCTGAGTCTCTCAAATCACGAGTAAATACACGAATGGCTGGCCAATTAACAAAGGTACCAGAAACTTCTGCAAATCCTCCGCCAAATCGAACCAGGGCATGATCGATATTACCCTGGGCAATACGGATTCCAGCCCAATCACCTGGTGCCGGAGTTGTGGTATTTCCATCATTGTTGGTGTCTGTCGAACCGTTGTTGTACAAGCTGGCAAGATCAGTATTGGGTATCAGTGAATCGTCATTGAGCGAGGTGAACAGGACTGGACGATTGACACTACCATTAACAACGATGGTTCCAAAAGTACGATCTCGTGGCTGTCCAAATTCAATGCCGTCAAGACCTGTGTTTTGAGCTTTGAATACAATCGCTTCATTGAAAGTGAGAGTAATTCCGGAAGCTGGCAAACCCGGAGTTGTCAGAGGCCCAGCGAGAATGAGTCGCTTGGTGATCACATAAGGAACGCCAACATCATCCAGAGTGGAGTTAACATACAATTGCTGAAGTGAGCCACTGCCAGGATTGGTTGGGATAAAGATGAATGCGCCGTTGATAGAATTATCGATAAAGGTAAGTGGCTGAGCAGTCGCAGCACCAAGGTCTGGACCGGTTACAACACTTGAAGCTTTTCCACCTCGACCCAATGAATTAAGATTGATGTCTAGAGCACGACCGCCTTGATTGAAGATTGTATTCCAGACACGAACCTGCGCACTTCGCACATTGGCGGCATTGGTCGCATCGGCTTCCATGCGGATTGAACCAAATTCGCTGGGGAATCCAGAAACTTCATCGAAAATAGTCGCGCCAGTATAACGAATATCAGCAAAGTTAATAATTGACCCTGTGGCACTGGTGACACCTTGATCGATTGCATCGGCACGGTAACGAATTCCACCCCAATTGGCTCGTTGTGGTGCGTTGATGTCACCATCGCCATTGGCATCACCACCTGCTGCATCATCGAAGACTGATGTAAAGATGACGCGTGAGATGGAATTACTTCCCTCAATTCGGAGTTGACTGCCATTATGCACGTCAACAATATTGTCTCGCATTTTGACTATCAGATTAGCTGGAGCACCGCCTGAACCATCGGATGAGCTGATATTTCTAACAGATGCCCGGAAAAACATGTTGACAGCATTGGCTCCGTCAATGCCGATGTCCATGTTTCCATCGAGCAGCCCGTCGTTGTTGTTGTCTTCATCTCGTGACCAGACATAGGCTGCTACGCTGGGGTTAGAAGTGCCGCTACTGGCAGGGTTGCCATAAACATACACGTTGTCGAGGCCTAGATTGTTATTGGCCGCAATCAACGCATCCTGAATCTTGGTGAAAGGTTGAGTCAGTGATCCAGTGGAAACACCTACATAGGATGCATCCACAAAGTAGTTGGCGGGAACCACTCGATCTTCGAGAAGCTCCACCTTTATCTGTGGCTTGCGGAGGGGCTTGTTGTTTTTGCGTCCACGTCGAGTTGCGTCTTGTGTCTTGGGACGACCTGTAATGAGTGACCAGGGGAGAAACATTCAACCCACTCCTATCCGAAGGGCCTAAAATGACGGATGTTATAACATATCACGCATGTTTGCAGGGTGTGGCCCATTACACGCCTGCATTCCCGGAATATCCGGGTTCGCTGCCCGCACCAATCGACCTGCTTACTATGGACATGTTTGAAGGTATATCCGATACGACATGTCCATTTTGGCTATCCAGCCTGATTTGAAGGTAGAACATCAACTTTAACCGGTATTACGTTAAGAACTGCTAAAGTTTGGATATCATCCCTTCATGACGTAGACGAAAAGGTTTGCCGGGAAGTTCCACAAATTATGCGTGAGGAATGAACGCAGGTCTAGCCGAACCTGCCTCACAAAACAAAAATGCCCCGGCTTTTGACCAGGGCCTGGATTACCGTTATGGCACTTAACTACAATTAGAGGTCACCCGTCGGTGACAGAGGAGTCTTGCCATTGGCTTCTTTGCCGTGAATGGCATCGTGAACCTCCTGCCGATGCACCGGAATTTCCTTCGGTGCAACAATACCCAAGCGCACTTTGTCGCCCCGTATTTCTACCACGGTTACTGTAATGTCGTCGTTGATGACGATACTTTCATTCTTTTTTCTGGACAGTACGAGCATTGCTGCCTATCCTCTTCCTAAGATGTACGTCGCGATCCATAGGTTGCGCGGCAGGAACGGGTTGTGCCAGCGGGGACGCAATCCCCAGTGCAGTGAGTCAGGTTCGTTGGGGTCATGAAGACATGGACCCAGCGGTGGGGGTACAGAAATTCTCTGTAGAACCCTAACCCATCTCTACTTAAATTTAAGCGTTGACTTTGCCTACGTCAAGTTATAGGAATCCAAATTTGTTGCATTTTGGCACAGGAGTTGGACAAATCTGTACAATCGTTAGCCAACACGCAACAGGCACAGTCGACAGCGTTAAGCTGTAACAATCGTAATAGTCAGTCCGTTACACTCCAATTTTAACGCTTTTTCAGATAATACTGACTGATTTCCTGCACCGTGGGGTCCTTGTCTTGCGTCAATTGCAGTAACAGCCTGGCAGTCTGCTGGTCTTCCAGTTGTGACAGTGCTCTGGCAACGGCTGCACGGACAGCTGGTTCCGGATCTTTAGATAACCGCTCCAGCCAGAGCATTGAATCGATTCCTTTGGTTTTTAATACATAATCTGGAACCTCGGCTCGAACCGATGCGTCCCGACTTTTCATTTTCTGGGCCAGTTGAATCTGCCCATCACTTAATCCCCGAACTTTGAGTGCCCGGATGGTGGTATTTACCACCTCCGCTGATTCATCATTGAGAAAACGACACAGCTCATCGGTAGACAGCAATGCCTCGTGTTCACCCAGTGCGAGAATAACCAGTTGCCTGACTTCTGCCGATTTCTCTGTGCCGTTCTGAGCGAGCATAGGTACTAATGCTTCCTGCATTAAAACTGATGGGCATACAGCCAGCCTAACACTTGCGGAGCGCACCACTGTTGATGAATCATTGATGCCTTTTCTGACGAGGGCCTGCATGAACGGAACTAAATCCTTGGGAAGCGAATCTCGGCTTTTGACCACTTCCATCAGAGTGTCATAAGCCTCTTCGTGAACAACGGGAAAATCTGTCAACCTGATCAATGCACGCATGGCACACGCATTTTCTACTTGCAGATAAGGCTCATCAACCACCAGCGAATGGAACAGCTTTTGAACGGAACGCCTGCCCTGGTCAGAACATGCAGGCAACTGGCTTTCAAGGACGTTGAACACCTGTTGGGATGATTCGCTGACTGGTTCGAGTTGTCTGATCAGATGATTCAGTGCCGTGGAGGCATTCAGACAGGATTGTTCATTCTCGGATTGCAGCAGGCTGATAACCGCTTCAATACCCGGCATGCCGAGCTTCTCAATGCGGTTGATATGCCAATCCAGTTGTTCTGATGAAGCAGACTTCAGTCCTCTGACCTGATACCAGGCAAAGAGCGCATTCCAGTTCAGGTAAGCAAATACGCCACCAACTGCCAAAACTAAACCAAGAACACCTGCGGCATATTTCGATTTCGAAGCCATGACTGTTCCTCCCTGAACAATCGAAAACTTTAAGCAAATTTCCCGAAAACCACAAGCAGAGCTTGCCGTATTACCCCGCTTACGCTTTTTGCCGATTAGCTTCAGTCTTAACACATCGCTGTTCGATGATGACCATGGGCTATCTTGCCTGTGCAAACCCATATTGCCTGGCCAGTGTGTCTTTTACCTTTGACTAGATGATCTCTTTCCCGCTAGAGATCCTATGTTACAACATGCGTTTTCATCCAGATTGCGTATTTTCCATGTCTTGACATGGTTTCTATGCATTGCATCGCCAGGCTGGGCGTTCATTGATATTGAACAGACTAACCAGGCCAGACAGCTCTGCATCGCTCAATTGCCTCTCGAGAAGATGGCTGAGCCTCTCAAGACCAAACTTTCCAAAGTTGTTCAAAACGCACAGATCTTTGAACGGAGTAAGCCTGAATCTTTCCCCTGCAATCCGGATGTCTATCGCTGGCTGCTCGAAAGCCCCGATGCTTCACTGTTTGCCTGGAAAAAACTCGGCGCCACCAAAGCGGAAATTGTCCGACAGGAGAATGGCAGCTTCCTGGGTAAGGATGGCACAGGTGGCGAGTTACGCTGGAACCTGGTCGCGAGTGGCCCACTCACCCGTATCTGGTTCGCGGAAGGCAGTGGCAGAATTGGGCCATTGCTGCCCACTATGACCATTCGTGCTCTCGTCTTCCTCCACTTCAGCGAAGTCAAAGGCATTGATGGCAGAACAGGCATCAAACACCGCATCGAAATTCTCGTGCATTACGATTCCATCCCCCTGGTGAATCGCATCACCAGCATGACTGCAGAATCCACAGGTAAGAAAGCAGTCCAGCAACTGGAACTCTTCTTCTCAGGCATGGCATGGTATGCTTCCGAACATTCCGCCTGGACGCGCAAGACATTTCAACACTGGGCTAGCAACACGGAAAACAGGAATCGAGTCCAGCAGCTTTTCTCCTGCCTGGAACCCATCGAAACCGAAGTGCCCCCGCTTCCGCCAGGTTCCCGCTAACTTCAACTTCCACTTGAAAGTGCTTCAGGCGATTGAAACGACATGAGCGTTTGCTGGGTTCGTTGAAATCGACCAGTCTCAGGATGGTAGGTATACTGGTTCACCCAGAGGCTGGAATCTTCGAATACGTACTCGCCATACGACCAGTGATCGTGCATGGTGCCACTACCCACGCAAAGTGCTGACACAGGCCGGTCAGGCTGTGCAGGCACCACGTAGGCCTGATGCCGGTGTCCATGCAGCCAAAGCTGAACGCCATACTTCAAAGCCACCTGAAGCAGATCGTTCAGGTCACGTAACCTGCGATGCCTGCGTTCAGGCTTGCCATCCGCCAGGGCAAAGGGGTAATGGGTAACCAATACACGGATGCGCTGTTGAGCCTGTTCGCTGGCGAGTAATCGCTCCAGCCGAACCAATTGATCCACCCCCACACGCCCGGTAGAATCCCACGCCCAGCGGTTCCATTGACAGGAATTCACCGCAACGATGAACAGGTCTCCCACCATGCGGGCAAAAGGGTAGATGTCGCCATCTAGTCGATCGCCCTGCTGCCAGGGTGCAAAGTATTTTTCAAACAAGCCTGACTTCACGCTGTGCGTCGTGTAATAATCGTGATTGCCTGGAACAGCTATGGCATCAGGCGTGCCTGGCTGACCTACTTTCAGAATCTCAGCAGCATGTTGAAATTCTTCATCAACCCCTAGTGTCGTCGCGTCTCCTGAAAAGATCACCATGTCGGGCGAACGTGCATACGCATCATCCACCAGTGAACGCAACACCTGGGAAGCCTGCTTGAATCCCTTACTGCGAGGCATGTAGCGACTGTTCACATAACCAGTGATGCGTTTACTCAGATAATCCCGAGCGCGCCAGCGGGCATCACTGTGAAACAAATGAATATCACTGAAATGAATGAGTCGCGTCATTCTCTGCCTGTATTGAATCTGACTGCAACTCAATCATATACGATTCCATGTCATCATCAAAGTCTGAAGGATAGTAATGCTGTCGGCAAGCATCACACCATAATCTTCATTCGCTCCTGCAACTCCGCTGGCAGCTTCCGTTGCAGATACTTTCGCACCTGATCAGGATTGTATCGTGTGCTGAAGTGGCCAATGACAATCGCTTCATTACGGAACAGGTGTACACGATCAAGAAAATCATCCAGGTGCATATGTCCGAATTTGTGGATCTTGTCCTTGCGATGTTTGGGCAGAATAAAACTCATTTCGGTAATCAGTATCTTTGCCCGGAACACGTCCGGCGTTTGATCAAGCCCCGCTGGGCTGGTATCTCCCGTGTAAGCCACAAGAGGCGTGCGCACTTCTTTCGTGACCGGAATGCCACTCAATCGGATATCACGAATCTCCTCGCCTGTTAAATGCTGATACTCTTCTCTCAACTTGTTACGCTTATCCCAGATCAGGAAACCTACCGAAGGAACAGTATGCGTGGTGGGGAATACGGTAACAACATGTTCCCGACTGAGGGGAATCTCATCTCCTGCATGTACACCATGCAGTTCGCACACCATGCGCCCTCGATCCAATCTCTGCCAGACCAGCAACAGTCGTTTCACATCCTCCAGGTTTTCAGCAGGTAGGTAAATAACAGGCGGTTCCATCTTCATCATCCGCCGCCTGGCAATGTAGACAGGCAAAGCTGCCATATGATCCAGGTGAGCATGGGTGATGAACCATTGAGGCATGTTCATGAAATCCCAAGGCTGGGCGCCCAGATCAAAACCGAGCTTGAGTTCCGGGATTCGCCAGTAACTCTGCACTGCCGCCCGCGAATAACCTTCCACAGTTAAATCGCCAACTTTCAGACTGTGGTACGGTGCGTTTTCAACCATGTGATCTTCATTCAATCCAAAAAGTAAGTTCTGATTTCAACATATGGCTGAACATCATTCAACCAAAGGAAATTGCTCTCACTCGGAAGACATGCCTGACCAGTGAAAGAGTTCACCTTTTCCTGTAGTTAGCCGATCACCCGAATATTGCTGGAAGATGCCATCCATTGCCTTTTCCGAAATGGGAAACTGTAGCGACAGTAACCGCTGAAAAATCAGTCTTAACACCACCGGGTTATAGCTGCAATCAGGCTGAAAATGAGGCTCGCAATCAGGTTTGGTGTGTCTATCAAGACTGATGATGGTGCCTCTTCGCATGCTGATCCCAGGATGTTGCAGACTACCATTCAACACTACTAACGTGCCACCCTGCATGTGATACCCCGGATGCTGGTCGCAGGAATGCACCGCAATTAGCCCTCGTCTCATTCGGTAGCCTGCCTGTTCACCGGTGCGACCCAGGATGAGTATCTCACCATCTGTCATGCCATCGAAACTGCCTGGTGCCGGGCCACCCGTTCGCATACCTGCATCGCCTGCCACGCGAATGATGCCACCCTGCATGCTCGCGCCAACGGCGTGGCCTACCGAACCTTCGACGATGATCTGCCCACCGGTCATTTTCATGCCGGCATAGTCGCCCGCATCGCCACGAACTCGCAGGGCAAAGGAAGTCAGCCCTGCAGCAAGGTACAAGTAATTTGGATTGCCAGGCAAAGACCATTCATCGCCTTCCATTGCTGTGATGTCAAAAATATCTGACCAGGTGTAACTTCGATTGCCTGCCTGAATGGTTCGGCTTGCCAACTCTGTCAACGGCACATCGCGCAACTCATAAGGCCGAATGCTACTGGCATCCATAGTTCCTGTGGTTGGCTTCCCGTGTTTCCATTCAAAACGCAGTCCCATTATGCTTTCCCTTCCATGATGGCACGAAGTGGAAAGTGGAACTTACCGAGCTTGCCTCCATAGTTGCCTGCAGAAATGGCAATAACTCCCGGCCCCGCTGCCGCCTCTATTCCTGTTTTCATCGCTTGCCGGATCGAAGCTTCCGTCAACCCATCAATGACAATCTCCAGAACACTGTTGACGCCATCGTGCAACTGATGATTAACCCGGCTTCGCAGCACAGGCGAAAACTGCTCGTTGGCTGAGACAGTCAACCCGCGGTAACGAGAACCGACTTTGCTGCCACTACTCACCACCCCACCAGGAAATGGGGTGATAACATCCGGAACTTCAGCTATAGCCTGCACTGCCCGCTCTGCTGCTTCCAGGCATGATTTCTGATCCGCTGCTTCGATCTGCAGATTACCACCGGCAATCGCCTTCATGACTCCACAGGTTTCCTCGCAGACAAATTCGCCGTCCATGATCGGTATCCGCCAATACCGCTTGTCTGCAATCCATTTGCTTTTCTGCCTGCCATCACCAAAGAAACGTAGATGTTTACCCAGCGGAACACGATCGGTACTGCCAGCCATGCCATCAAACACCGCAGCCGTCGGACAGGTCATCAGACACTGTCCCACTCGTTTGGGTATCACCTTCATCAACGCATCATGGCTCAAACAGAAGAACAACAAGCTAACGCCAGGCCGGGCATCAGGTGTTTCCCTGGGCGACAACCATTGTTCAACACCAGCTTCCGCATCACAGCCAATCACCGAGGATCCATAGCCGATTACTACTTGTGCAGCTGTTCGAAGCCACTTCTCGTTGCATGCAGTGACGATGAGCCGGGCCGCCCACATGCGGAAGGCTTCAGCGTAGGTATCTTCAATCAAGGTGCCACGAAGATGCATGGCGATATCTTATGATCAAGAATGCATACAGCACGCTTAGGCTGCCTGCCTTTTGGTTGGCAACGTCGCCAGCAGATACTGCACCGCACGTTCACAGGCACCTGTGTTGGCAATTTTCCCCTTCACCTGCTGCATCTGGTCACGTACCTGATTTCTGGATGCTTCACTTTGCAGCCAGCCAATCAGATGATCAGCAATCTTTTTGGAATCATCCTGAGCTGTCAGATACTCCGGCGACAATTCCTTTTCTGCGAGCAGGTTGATCAGACTGATGTATTTGGCATGTTTGAAAATCTTTGCCAGCTTCAACCAGAACGGACCAGTTTTATAAACCGTTACCGTAGGCAGCGTGGCATTCAACAGTTCCAGGCTGACCGACCCCGATACAGCCATGCACACCTCAGCCCAATGGATAATCTCCGGCGTACGGCCAACATGAACTTCAATGTTTAGCTTTGGATACTGTTTCACCTGTTCCTTGATCCATTCTGCCTGTTTACTCTTAAATCCTGCTACCAGAAATCGGGCATCTGGAATCGCTTCGTGAACATACTGCGCAGCTCGCAGCATCATCGGCACATTGTCATGCACCTCATGTGTGCGGGAGCCAGGCAGAATAGCAATTCTGCGGCCAGCCTGATTCTGTTGTTTCAGAAACGATTCATCCAGCGTTTGCTGACTCAACGCATCAAAATAGGGATGACCGATGAACGTGCAATTCACTCCGCGGCTTCGATACCATTCCGTTTCAAAAGGCAGATTGCAGAAAACGTGATCCACCCACTTTCGCATCCGCTTGACCCGATGCGTTGCCCACGCCCAGATCTGCGGAGGCACAAACCAGTACACCGGAATCCCCCGCTGATGAGCAGCCTTGGCCAGGTGCCAGTGGAATCCGGGATAATCAATTAACACCAGCGCATCCGGCCGATGCTGTTCAAAATGTGCAATGGCCTGGTTGAGAAAACGATAAAACTGGGGCAGGGCAACAATGACTCTCACGAAACCCATGACTGCATGTTCTGCCAGCGGATAGAGTTGCTGTTGCCCGGCTGCCTGCAGACGCGGGCCACCAAATCCATCAATCTCTGCAAGCGGATTGGCCTGTCGCAGTGCCATTGCCAGGTTGCTGCCGTGCAAGTCGCCACTTGGCTCACCAGCACTGATGAAGATTCGCATTACTAGTCCTTCCATGGTGATAATGTCTTACCATGAAATGGACAATTACAACAAGCCGAGGTGCTTACTTGTGATGAGAGTCAATTGCAACTGGCAGCCCGTGGCGCTAGCCAGGACGTGATCTCGCGGCGACAGAAACTCATGGCTTGTTGAAAATTATCTCATGCCTTTACACACTCGCCCTGGCTGGCGTCACGGGCTGCTACTGCATGGCACGCCTACGCTGGATTAACACACTATCACGAGGTAGCAAGGCTGGATAACTCGATTACAGTTACTTGGGCACCACTACCGTACCGGCCAACTTATCGAACCAGATGCGGTCAGGACGACGGAGAATCATAAAAAATGTCAGGAACACAAACACAGGAACCGGCAACTGATTCACCCGGATGATCATCTCCCTCCACCTGATGGTCCATTCAAAGTAAGAGGAGATCAGCAGAAAGAGTAAAATGGGGGTTGCCAGGCAAAGAGTTCGCAACGCCATCCGCCAGCATTCCACCGGCGCTCCATCAAACCGACGAACTTCCAGCCCCACCAGGCCAAAGCTCAATTTGCCTCGAAATGCATACGACCAGATGGCCATGATAATCAATCCCGCAGCAGGCCCGGCCCACGGAGAGATCGATTTGACCATGACATTCCAACTCTGCATCAGTGATTCCTTATCGCTTGACAAGACCAGCAGATAGGCTAACCCCAGGGTAATTGCCAGGGAAAAGATGGCGGCAGGCACCAGCCACATCGCCTGAACCACGATTGATCGGAACCGTGCCCAGCGGGTTAAATAGAAAGGCTGGAAGGATAGCTCCTTCAGCTCGGTCCGCAACTCGCTGAAAGATTGTACCGCAGGCGGCTCTCCCAATAGCCGGTTGATCAGGTTGTAACCACCCACCGGAATGGGTTTCTGCAATAGATTACCCGCCAGCATCATAGGGCCTTCCAGCGCCAGGCGGCTCACGCGACCGAGAAACTCCAGCAGCGCCGACTGCGAAGGCACCGAGGTCGTTGCAACATCCCTGCTGATTGGCACATCCAGCCACTGTGTGCTGCCCCGCGACTGAATCCATAATTGCGATGGGCTTAACATCGTCGGTATTGTCCTGTCCGATTGTGCCTGGTCGAGTTCCTCAGCACAATCAGTCAGAACATGGAATGTCGCAGTCCAGTCGAGCGTCTGCTGTTGATCCACCAGGTTCTGCAGTGAGAACCCTGCAGTAGCCAGAAAGGCATCCCAGGCTCGTCCTTCATGCTGCCCGCTGGCGATCCACCGCCAGCGCGTAGGCCGGCTCAGCTTCCGCCGGGCTGCATCCAGCTTCTGAAATTCCAGCGGTCGCATCCATATCCACACATTGCGGGACAATCGTTCATCGCGACCAACGTAAACTGTTTGTTCATCGCTGGCCCAAAGCTGATGGGTTACCGTGAAGCCACCCAGTGTCATGGGCGTTGGCAAAGGCTGTGCCTGCGGTGGAACGCTCGCTGCCTGCCGATTGAACTTCAGTTCCGAACGGGTGGGAAGTGGAGGAAGCCAGATCGTCGAAGTACTGCTAAGCAGTTCGTGAAGGCCACGATAGCCATTGCTTCGCCGCATCGTCGAGCAGAGTATCAGCAACCCGACGATGTTGCTGAGTGTTGGATCTGCGATGTCAAACTGGAAGGCAACCTGTTTACCTGCCGCCGCAGATTGCTTGACCTTCACCGTGTCGGTATTCAGCCCCAAGGCCAACGTAACCCAGAACAGCAACATGCTGATGCAGAGAAAAATAATATTGCGAACAATGACCTGCCTGGGCCTGGGCTTGCTGCCATCTGAAGGCGACGATAAACGCAGACGGAAACACCATTTACCAAATGTCGTGGCCCACAGCGATTCAGGAATGATGAAAACCAGCGTGTGAGCGAACAGGGTAATCATAATACTACCCAGCAGCGATTCCTCGAACAGCGAATCCATGGTGACTCGCAGCGACTCATCAGCACTGGCATGTGCGTAGATGCTGAAACCCAATGCCGTGATGCCGGCAATGATCATCGTGATGACAAAATCAACTGTAAATGCAGCAATGCGCTGACCGAAGCGAACTATTCTTGCCCGGCCCGGCAAATAGACCGTTAACGCTTGCCTTAGTGATTCCAGATCGCGAAATCGCCGATGTCGATCCCGTTCCAGTGCCTGCCTGATGATCGCCTCCAGCCCCGGAGGCAAATCCTTCCTCAATTCACCCAGCGGTACTGGGTCTTCACTGACAATGCGAGCCAGCACAGCTGTGACACTCTGCTGATCTTCAAAAGGCGCTTTGCCGGAGAGCAGAAAATAAAGCGTCGCACCTACGGAATAAACATCCACCTGCTGATCGACCACATGCCCCTTGATCTGTTCCGGAGCTGCATAAAGTGGCGTGCCAATAAATGCACCGGTTCCCGTCAGCTCGACTGCTGTGGGAACATCGCCGGCTCCACGTTGATCCAACACTTTTGCCAATCCGAAATCACCCACCTTGGCCCGGCCTTGCTCATCGATGAAACAGTTGGCTGGCTTGACATCGCGATGCACCAGCCCCAGCCGATGCGCTTCCTGCAAACCGTCAATAATATCAAGGATCAACGTCACCGCTTCGGTAACAGGCAGCGGACTTTTCTCTCTGACATGGTCAACGAACGTCCGGCCTGGCATTAGTTCCATCACGATGTACGGCTGGCCATGCTCTTCATCAGCAGCGAGCACAAACACACATCGGGGATGACTGATCGAACTGGCCAGCCTGCCTTCCTGCTTGAACCGCTGTGCCGAGGAATCGGAAAGATCAGAACCACGCTTGATCAACTTGAGTGCGACTTTTTGCCCATTCGCCATGTCTTCAGCTTCAAAGACGGTACCCATGCCACCGCTGCCGAGTTTGCGCAGCAGCCGATAGCCACCCACCTGTTCCGGGATGCCGGCATACGGTGAAGATATTCTGCGGTCGCTGATATAGGTGCTGTTATCGGGTGTATACACACCCGTTGCTTCCAGGCCGGTGGACGTCGGGAGTTTCTGCGCAGTCAGCGATGAGCCGCAGCGGCTGCAGAACCGTGGCGGATCATCATCCTGATAGGTGAGGACAGCGCTGCAGGAAGCACATTGCAACTGCATTCGGGTCTCCCATGAACGTTGTGTTGTTCTATGGGTATTCGTGCTGAACGATGGTCAGGTTACAACAGGTGGCTGTTTTTCTGCATGCAGGTAAATGAAACTCTTGCCGAGTTTGCCGTGGTAATTTCCTGCCGAGATTCTTTCCAATCCCTCGGTAGCCCGTGATGCTGCAATCGCCGCCTGCATGGCTGCAGCAATGGTTCCCAGATCGCTGCCATTCAAAATGATTTCCTGGACCGAAGCCACACCTGCAGGCAAGCGTGATTGATCACCCAGTTTACTGCGAAGGGTAGGGCAGTATTCTGCAAACGTGCTCCCCACGATGAACTTGTATTTGCTTCCCGCCTTGGAGCCACTGCCCGCCAAGCCACCAGGGAATGGCATGATAACTCCAGGCCGCTTTGCAGCTTCCACACCTTTCATTGCTGCATCCACTGCTGCATCAACCGTGGTACCAAAATACCAGAGGTTGCCTCCCATCAAACCATCGCGATACCCGAAACGTCGATCGAGAAAGAACTCTCCACCCAGAATTGGAATCACCCAGCCTTTGCGACCAAACCGTTCATCGCGGAACTGATGGCCATCACCAAAGAACGAGAGCTTGCGTCCCAGCTTGAAGAACTGTGCTTCATCACGCATGGTGCTGAAGCATGCCGTGGTTGGGCAGGTCAGCACGTTCTGGCCAACACGAAGAATGAGCGATTTCTCCAGCCGCTCCGCACGATCTTTCCAGAAACGGGGCACATGAAACTGAACCACCGCGCCAGGCCGGCCATCGGGTGTTTCTGCTGGTGAAACATCATGCGATTTGCCCGCTTCGCAATCACACATGATGGTGCTGCTGGCATTGCCCGTGCAGGCTTCCACCGCACGTTCCACCCAGTAACGGTCGCGAGCCGTTATCAGTATCTCAGCATAAATGCTCTTAAATGCTTCCGCATAGGTGTCATCGACAGGGGCCAGGTAGCTCATAGTGGGTCTACTTCGGAAAAATGGGACAGAGGAATAAGTACAAATGGCCAGCTTATTGTCACGGTTTTTTCAACTTGCCTGACAAGTAAAGCAGCAGGTTGTTGACTCGACTCCATCATATCTTCATAATGCCACTGCAACCCCAGCACAGTCGGGCTATCCATGCTGAACTACGAGATCAAGATTTTTACAGGACGGTCCAACCCCATCCTGGCCCATGAAATTGCCTCTTATCTGGGGCTGACCCTGGGCAAACACACGCCCGGGAATTTTCCCGATGGTGAAATCTCCTACCGCATTGATGAAGATGTTCGTGGCCGCGATGTTTTCCTGGTTCAGCCTACCTGCCATCCGGTCAATGAAAACCTGATGGAAATGCTGATCATGATTGATGCATTCCGCCGGGCCTCAGCCGCCCGCATTG
This sequence comes from Planctomycetia bacterium, assembly GCA_016795155.1. NCBI lineage: Bacteria > Pseudomonadati > Planctomycetota > Planctomycetia > Planctomycetia bacterium. Next base: position 48,604 of record JAEUIE010000027.1, read on the forward strand.
CCGTCGTGCTGCCCTACTATGGCTACGCCAGGCAGGACCGCAAGGATCAGGGCCGTGTTCCTATCACTGCCAAGCTCGTTGCAGACCTGATTACCAAGGCCGGTGCCAGTCGTGTACTCACCATGGACCTGCATGCACCGCAGATTCAGGGTTTCTTCGATATTCCGGTCGACCATCTGATGGCTGCACCCATCTTTGTCCGCTACCTGCGGGAGCAACGCTACAAACCCGAAGACATCGTCTTCGTCAGCCCTGATGAAGGCCGCGTCAAAACCTCTGTCTTTTATCAGAAACGCCTGGGTGGTGATTTAGCCATCGTCGACAAACGTCGTACCAGTGCAACTGACACCAAGCAGGCCAATCTGATTGGAGCCAGTCTGAAAGATAAAGTCTGCTTCCTTTTCGACGACATGATTTCAACGGGAGGCAGCATCGTTGGTGCAGTGAACATTGCCAAGAATGCCGGTGCACGGGAAGTGCATATCTTTGCCACGCACGCAGTGCTATGTGGACAAGCTGTCGAGAAACTGCGTGAAGCTCCCATCAACAGTATCGTGGTAACAAATACTATCCCGGTTCCACCTCAGAAACAGTTGCCCAGCATGAAGATCTTGTCTGTCGGCCCGCTACTGGGCGAAGCTATCCGCCGCCTGCACAGCAACGAATCCGTCAGCAGACTCTTCGATCCGCTGTAATCCGTTTTTTCCTCTCTCCCCTGGAGGGAGAGGGGCTAGGGGTGAGGGGGCGGGTGTTCAGCCCACCCGCAAACACTCTTTCATGTACCGGATCGATTCACGTGCAATCGTCATAGGATCGGGTGTGTAGTCAAACACCTCCACCGAAACCCAGCCAGCATACCTGCAATCTTGTAACGCTTTCATGATCGGCTGAAATGGCATCGGGCCAAAACCCGGACCGCGACGGTTCGGATCGTTGGCATGAAAATGCCCGGTCTTCGAAATATTTTCCCTGATCAATGATGCAATGGCCTGGCCATCTTCCAGGGTCTGACATTCTGCTGCCATGGCTTTGACATCGAGATGCAGAACGCAAAGAGGATGATCAACCGCCTTGATGAGTGCGTTCGCTTCAGCACAGGTATTGAGAAAGTTGGTTTCTGCCGTTCCGAGCGGCTCGATGCAGAGGCGAACGCCTTTATCACCCAATGCTGGCATAGCCTGCTTCAGGGTATCGAGTGCAAACTCAAAAGCCTGTGCTTCTGAAACGCCAGGCAGCCTGTTTCGCTGGAGAGGAGAGCCGAGCACCATGAGTGAACCACCCAGGTCATGGCACAGCACCGCTAACTCGGCCAGATATTGCGCTGTGCGATATCGCGTAGTCGCATCCGGGCTGGTTAGATGAAATCCCTCTGTTTTCGCCAAGAGCCAATGCAGGCCAATAATCTCGATTCCCAGGTCTTTTGCCTGCTGATGTAGGAGAATTCTCTCATTTTTGGGGAGCAAAACGGGTGACGGCCCCAGCGTAAATGGCGCTACTTCCAAACCCTGGTAGCCCAAATTGGCTATAGATTGGCAGATTTGCTGGTGATTCCAGCCTTCGAAGGTCTCGTTGCAAATGGCGTACTGCATTGGCACAAGAATAGGGGGGGCGTCCTTGCCCAGCAAGTCCCATCCTGGGAAGCTCGTGTGCCAAGTTGTCAAGAAGTTGTCGATGACAGGGGACGTCTCCTGCCGTAACCCCCGCCTATCGACGAGGAGTAATGTAATAGCGTAATGTGGGTATTTCAAGAAAAATATCCGGAACTTTTTATCAATTTAACAAAATCGTTAAATTCCTCTTGAATTATACAATCGTTGTATTTGTGCAGGTCAGTGTCAAAATAGACAACTTGGCAACAGTTTAACGACAAGTTATTGACAGGTTATTGACACTATCAACTTTCATACCAACCGACGAGCTCATACCGCATCAATCCTTCACTGACTATTCACACTGTACAACCATTCATCGAATCTCATCTAAGTAGACAGGCTACCAGATCATTTCTGGTAGCCTGATTATTCATTCATGCGTTATTTACCCAGAGCTGCTTCCACTGCGGAAACCAGTTCCTGGCCATCGGGTTCCACCTTGCTGCCGAACCGCTTGATGACTTCACCGTTGCGACCGATCAGGAATTTCTCGAAATTCCATTTGATGTCGCCTGGTGCCTTCTCTTTCAGTGCAGCGTAAAAGCTTGATGTCTCTGCGCCATTCACATCGATCTTGGAAAACATCGGGAAGGTTACCTGATACTTGCTGCTGCAGAACTCCATGATCGCAGCTTCATCGCCAGGTTCCTGTTTGCCAAACTGGTTACAGGGGAAGCCCAGCACGACCAGTCCCTTGTCCTTGTACTTCTCATACAGACTTTGCAAAGTCTTGTATTGACGGGTGTAGCCACACTTGCTGGCTACATTTACCACCAGAACAACTTTGCCCTGGTATTCCGACAGCTTAATTTCTTTACCTTCGATGTTCTTAACGGTGTGATTCAAAACACCTTCTGGTTTTTCTGCTGCCTGCAGAGTGATCCCCAGCAGGCCTAGTACACTCGTCATCGCACAGAGCAGTCTCAACATGATGTTCTCCATGATAAGTTCACAGACACTCAAGCAGCTTTTGCTAGATTATCGCTATCTTACAAAATCCATCTGGCTCAAGAGCGTAATCCAATGCGCCTCCATCTAATTCTCATTTTCTGCTGGTGTGTTTGTGCAACCTTGCATGCTCAAGAACCTGGTTCTGCTCCGTTGCGTCGCATCGCATTTGGCAGTTGCGCCCGACAGGATAAGCCTCAACCCATCTGGGATGCCGTGCTTGATCAGAAGCCTGAAATATTCCTCTTTCTCGGCGACAATATCTACGGCGACACCAATGACATGACTGTTCTCAAACGCAAGTACGAGCAGCTAGGCAAAGTGCCAGGCTTTCAGCGTCTCAAACAATCAGTCAAACTGATGGCTACCTGGGACGATCACGATTACGGCAAAGATGATGCAGGCTACGAGTATGGCCCCAAGAAGGAATCACAGAATCTCTTTCTCGATTTCTTCGGCATACCAGCCGACTCGCCCCGTCGTCAGCAGGAAGGCATTTACTCTGCTGAAGCATTCGGCCCATCCGGCCAGCGTGTGCAGATCATCATGCTCGATACCCGCACGTTCCGCACCCCCCTCAAGAAACAGCCTGTTAAAAATAAGGACGAAGGTCCCTACATTCCCGACTCCAGTGAAACTGCAGACATGCTCGGTGCTACCCAGTGGAAATGGCTGGAAGAGCAACTGAAACAACCTGCTGATGTGAGGATCATTGCATCGAGCATCCAAGTGGTGGCGGAAGACCACGGCTGGGAAAAATGGAGTAATTTCCCCACGCAGCGGGAAAAACTGTTCAAACTGATCGAAACATCAAAAGCCAAAGGCGTTATTTTTGTCAGTGGGGATAGGCATCTCGCTGAAATCTCGATGCTGCCAACAGGCATGGGCTATCCTGCATACGATGTCACCTCCAGCGGCTTGACCGAAGCCAACAGACGCTGGCGAACGTTTGAAACCAACCGCCATCGTGTAGGCACTATGAACTTTGGCAACAATTTCGGAATGATCACTTTTGACTGGTATCAGAAAGATCCGCTGATCCGCCTGCAGATTCGCGATGAACTGGGTGAGGTCACCCTTCAACAAAAGGTGTCGCTCAGCACCATCCACCCAGATTGGGCACCGAAATTTCCTTCGACAGTTGCTGCCGCCCCACAAGCCACTAGCCCGGGCACCATCAACACTCTGGATGCTGCCAAGAAGATTGGCGAAGAAGTTACCGTGGAATTCACGGTGAAAGCAACCGGTGGCAGTGGAAGTCGCGTGTTTCTCAACTCCGTAGCTGACTTTCGCGATTCCAGCAACTTCACGGTGGTGCTGGAAAAGGAGTATCTGAAAGCTGCAACCGAGATCACTGAGCCACGTGAATATTTCAAAGGCAAGAAGATACAGGTAACCGGTAAAGTGGATACCTATCGCGACACGGTGCAGATCAAGGTGAGTAATCCTAAACAAATGAAAGTAGTACCGTAAACTACTTCTCTCCCCGCTTCACTTCCCTGGCAAACAGGTGAATAGCCTCTTCCTGTTCCTCGGTTTCGATGGAACCCGGGCGCAGTTGCCGCACATGCTTGATGGCATCGGACGAAGTCATTCCTTCAGCGACAAACCACGCAGCTAGAATCGTGCCCGTGCGGCCCAGACCTGCACCACAGTGTACCGCAGCGCCCAGTTGTGAATCTTTCGCTTTGCGAATTGCATCGATAGCCGTTTGCAAATCGTTCTGCGATGGGGCGGTAAAATCCATCACGGGAATATGCACCTGCATCAGCCCGGCTTGATTGACGGCACGACGCTGTGGCGGCTCTTCCGTCAGCGAAATGAGGATATCAATACCATGCTGGCGAAGCCATAGAAGCTCTTCCTCGCTACGAGGCTTGGCCATCGCTGCCAGGTAAGGCTTGACTAACCAGGAAAAGTACAAAGGTTCCACGCCACCTCCATTCTCTTGTTTTGCAGTATAACCGGTGCCACGTGACAGGAAAGCCTAAATCCGGAACTGCAATGAACATCGTGGACAGCACCCTGACAACAAGGCATAATGGTGTATCCTTCCAAGTCGAGTCGTACGATGGAAAATCGAGAAATCATCTCTGATGCACCAGTGCCACTGGAACACATGGAAGCCCTCAGCCATTTTGCGGGTGAGATTGGCTTAAGGCTCGGCAGATACCTGATGACTGTTCTTGGCGAGAGCAATTATCTTCTGGGGTTGCACCCGCCGGGTGATCGTTCACGTCCGTGGATTGAACAGATCAAATCTGCTGCCGGTGCTGCCTCACAACTGGTACAGCAACTGATAACGTTTTCATGCAGGCACCCGCCCGAAGTGGAACTGATCACACTCCACGCCATCATCAAACGAGTTGCTGAGAAGTTCACGATGCTCTTTGGCAACAGCCTCGCCCGGGGTGAATTTCAAATTGATGTGCAATTAAACGCCGGCGATTCGCTCATCCTGGTCGATGCCAACCAGTTTGAATCAGCCATCGTCAGGCTGCTTCAGTGGATTCATCAGCGAAGCAGTACCGGAACGCTCACGCTCAAAACCCGTGATGTTCCTGGCGGGATACAACTGAGCCTGTGTGACCCTGGCCCTGCACTTACCGATGCAGAGCAACAACATCTTTTTGAACCTTTTCATGGCGTTGATCCTGAATCTGCCGACATGGGCCTCGCAGTTGCTTACGGCATCATTCGCCAGGCACAAGGTAAAGTGCTGCTGAACACCGGTGAGAACGGCACCGAAATCATCATCGAGCTACCCCTGGCTGCTACGGAAGTCAGCAAACCCGTAACTCAAGCCAAAGCCAACAAGCAGACCGTTCTGGTAGTGGATGATGAAGAACTGGTTCGCAATTACCTGGTACTGGCACTGCAGCATCTGGGCTATGAAGTGATCGCAGCCAAGGACAGTAACGATGCCCTTTTTCACTGCCTGCAGACAAGCGTGAATATCGATGTTCTCCTGACCGATATGATTCTGCCAGGCATCAATGGTCGTCAGTTGGCAGAGCAGGCCAAGAAGCTTAGACCAACCTTGAAGATGGTTTTCATGTCCGGGTATACCGAGAACATGCTGGGGGAGGGTAGGGTCTTTCTCCGTAAACCCGTTACGCCAGACCAGTTGCAACGAGCACTTGAACATGTACTCAGCACTTCAGGCGATCCACTTTCCAAAGCATTGTCTAGCATCGAAGTACAGTTAAAATGAAAGGTGAGTCATTAACACAAGGAGTTTCTAGTGCTTAACCCTGAGTTGCGTCATCGGCTTGATGATGTGGTTGCCCGCCTGACCAATCTGCAGGACTCTCTTTGACCTTCCGGGCAAACTAGCCGAGCGAAGCAGGCTAGAAGCACGAATGGGAGAAGCAGGCTTCTGGGATCAACCTGAAAAAGCCAAGCAGGTCATTGCCCAGCTTAAGCCGCTCAACAATCTCCTGAAGCCTTTTGAAGAACTGAATAAAACCAAAGACGACATGGTTGTGATGGCGGAGTTCGCCAGCGAAGATCCATCCATGGAAGCAGAGTTGGCTTCCGAATTGGCCCGATTTGAAAAGCGTTTTAACGCATTCGAATTCCAGGCCATGCTCAGCGGACCAGAGGATGGCAGCAATGCCTTCCTCCGCATCCAGGCTGGCACTGGCGGAACCGATGCTTGCGATTTCGCCAACATGCTCCTCCGCATGTACACCCGCTGGGCGGAAGATCATGGCTACACGGTCGAATTGACGGATCAACTCGATAACGAAGAAGCAGGCATCCGCAATGCCACCATTCGCATTGCCGGCGATTATGCCTACGGCAGGCTGCAATCAGAGATCGGCGTGCACCGGTTGGTGCGCATCAGCCCGTTTGGTTCAGGCGATAAGCGACAGACCAGTTTTGTCGCGGTCGATGTGCTTCCGGAAATCGAACAGCCTACTATCGAAATCAAGCCGGACGATGTCGAAATTCAGACGTTTTCCTGTGGTGGTCCGGGTGGCCAGCATGTCAACAAAACCCAGTCAGGTGTAAGGCTTATTCATCACCCCACCGGGTTGGTCGCTGAAAGCCGATCAGAACGCAGCCAGCATAAGAACAAGGACAACTGCTGGAAAATGCTCTACGCCAAGATGTTCAAGATGGAGGAAAACCGCCGACGTGCCGAAGTGGAAAAGCAGTATGACGACAAAGGCGAAGTGGCCTGGGGCAACCAGATTCGCAATTACGTCATGCAGCCTTACACCCTTGTCAAAGATACCCGGACCGGCACCGAAACCGCCCAGGTGCAGAAAGTGCTCGATGGCGATCTCGATCAATTCATGGAGGATTACCTGCAGCAGCTGGTAATGAAACGGAATAAGAAGTAATGACACGTTGGAAACGTGTCCCACAGTTTTGTGGGTCACGATTGTATCGTGACGTTGCTGAGCGATGTCTAAACGCTACATCCCCGATGACACGTTTCAAACGTGTCCCACGGTGAACGCACCATCCGCATGAGCCGCTGCCAGTTTCAGGTAGTGGGTGTTCAACTCCTTGATGCGAACAACTTCTTCATCAGTTACCTGCCTGACTATTTTTCCGGGCACTCCCATCACCAGGCTGCGTGGCGGAATCACTACTCCTTCCGGAATCAAAGCCCGTGCTGCAATGATGCTCTCCTCACCAATCACGCTGCGGCCCAATAGTGTGGCTCCCATGCCAATCAGGCAATGTTTACTCACACGCGAACCGTGGATAATAGCAGAGTGCCCCACGACAACTCCTTCTTCAAGTTCATTGGGGAAACCCGTGTCGCAGTGGATCATCGTCAGGTCTTGGATGTTGACATTCTTTCCAACAATGATCTGATCAACATCACCACGAATCACGCAGCCATACCAGATGTTGACACCTTCGGAGAGAGTTACCTTGCCTACAACGGTGGCGTTGGCAGCGAGGAAGTAGTCACGTATTCGACGCATCGTCCGTTTCCTGAGGTTCAAGAATGGTTTCGTTATATCTGTCGAAACCATCCTGAGTAGGAACTCTGCTGCAAGCTGACCTTGCGAATCCTGCTGTGATCGGCACAATACCGGTATCTGACATAGGAGTTGACAGATATGCTCGACAACGTTTTGCAGGCCATCGGTCGCACGCCACTGATCCGCCTGAACAAGGTCACCGAAGGCTTACGCACTCCCATCTATGTCAAAGTGGAAGCGATGAACCCAGGTGGCTCGGTCAAGGATCGAGTCGGCCTGGCCATGATTACCGATGCTGAACGCAAGGGGCATCTGAAACCCGGCGGAACCATCATCGAAGCCACGGCGGGGAATACCGGTGTCGGCCTGGCGATGGCTGCAGCAGTGAAGGGGTATCGCTGCATCTTTGTGCTGCCTGACAAAATGTCGCAGGAGAAGATCAGCCTGCTGAAAGCCTACGGTGCCGAGATCGTCATCACTGCCACTAATGTTCCGCCTAATTCCCCCGAAAGCTATGCAGGCGTGGCCGATCGCCTTACTCGCGAAATTCCTGGAGCCTGGCGACCCAACCAGTTTGCCAACCTCAGCAACCCGGAAATTCACTACCGCACCACTGGCCCCGAAATCTGGCAGCAGAGCGAGGGACGTGTCACGGCACTGGTTGCAGGCGTTGGCACGGGGGGCACCTTATCCGGCGCAGGCCGCTATCTGAAGGAACAGAATCCTGACATCAAGCTCATCGGCGCTGATCCCGATGGTTCCATTCTCTCAGGCAGCATGCCCAAAAGCTGGAAAGTTGAAGGCATCGGCGAAGACTTTGTTCCACGCACGCTCGATAGCCAGATTGTGGATGAATGGATCTGTGTTAAGGATGCTGACAGCTTCTATGCTGCACGAGCCATGGCACGCAAGGAAGGATTGCTGCTAGGCGGCTCTGCTGGCACCAATGTCGCTGCTGCCATTCAATATGCCCGGCGACTTGGTCCGAACGACCTGGTTGTTGTCATCGGCTGCGATACGGGCAGGAACTATCTCAGCAAGTTTTATGACGACAACTGGATGCGTGAAACCGGGTTGCTCAAAGACGATCCCAATAACGAATGCATTGGCGACATGCTGAAGAAACGGGGCGACAGGCCGCTCATCAGCATTGCACCTACCGCCACGGTGGCAGAAGCTATTGATGTGCTGCAGAAGCGAGGTATCTCCCAGATGCCCGTCGTTCTGGATGGCCAAGCACTCGGTTCTGTTCAGGAGATTACGGTAGCACGTTTTCTCCAGGAAGGGCACGAGCCTTCCCAGGTGCAAGTCAAGGATGTCATGGCCAAGCCGTTGCCTCAACTTGATGTCAGCACACATATAGATGAAGCATTCCGCCTGTTGCAGGCTGGCAACACCGGCGTGCTCGCCACATTGCAAGGCAAAGTAGTCGATATCGTCACCAGGATCGACCTGATTCAATACTGGAATCAGCGGCGGAAGAGGTGATAACGGGATGCCTGCCACAATACGTGAACTCATCCGGCGGATTCAGAAGGATGGCTGGTTTCAGGTAAGGCAAACCGGAAGCTATAGTCAATTCCACCTTCCAACCAAACCCGGAACAGTTACCATTGCAGGCAAAGAATCTATGGAAGTTGCTCTAAAAACGGAGCGTAGTATTTTGAGGCAGGCCGGGTTACAATGGAGTAATGGAGATGCACATGAAAAAATATGCCATCCTACTCGAACCAACGTCTACGGGTTATTCCGCTTCGGTGCCCGATCTTCCGGGGTGCATCTCCGCTGCGGAAACACGCGAGGAAACCATTGACCTGTTTCGTGAAGCCATTCCCATGCATCTCGAAGGAATGTTATCTCGAGGCGAACCAGTTCCTGCCATGCCATCTATACTGGAATATGTCGAGGTTGATGAAGCTGCCTTGCAGGGTGCTTCGAACAAATAGCTTGCTGTGGCTGTTTTTCAGATCATTGCCCAAACTAACTTTCGAGTTTTCAGGTAGTGCGTGATTCATCATTTTAGAAGTGGAAAAAACTTCCCACCCAACGTCTCCCCTTCTTTCAACGGTGGAACGCCATGAAGCAGCGATTCCGATTTCGCGCTGATCACGCCGTCACGCACGTAATTCATCACCGCAGCCCGGCGAGAGCGTTCCGATCGATTCTCTTTGGAACCATGTACCAACAGTGGATGATGGAAGGCACACTCGCCTGCTTTCACTTCTACCAGAACTTCGTTGTTGAACTGCTTGATCTGTTCCTCATTGAGCACTTCACGCAAGCCATCCATGTCCCCGGCCAGTGCAGGCATAGGCAAGAGCGGCCAGCGATGACTGGCTGGGATGTATCGCAAACAGCCATTCGCTTCATTGCTGTCGTCGAGCGCAATCCAGCATGTCAGATGTGCCATCGGCTGCGTGCGTGTCCAGTAGGAATAATCCTGATGCCAGGCTACCACACCACCATGATGTGCAGGCTTGCAGAACAATTGATCATGCCAGAACCGCACGCTGCCACCCAATAGCTGCGATGCAGGCATCACCAGGGCAGGGTTCCACAGCAAGTCATGAAACCCCGGCGTGATCCGCCAATGCCCCAGACAATGGAACAGCACCTTGCTGGGATCCGCCGATTCGTTGCTGTGGAATTCGTAGAAGAGTTCATGCCCAGGGTGCCTGGGGTCTGCAATCTCTGCCAACTCTTTTCGCAGAACAGCAACCTGCTCATCGTTCAGAACACGAATACCTTTCAGGTAGCCATGCTCGTGGAAAAACAGAACCTGATCATCTGACAGTCGGTATTGGTTCCAATCTGCTTCGCTGGCAGGCTGCGGGAAGAGATTGGTAACCGGTTGATGCTGTTTGGCCAGGTCTGGATGTTGTGACATATAAACGCCATCCGCAGGGGTGGATTGTTGTCAGAGAAGAATTTCGTTAATCTTTGTCGTTTAATCGCATTCAACAGTGATAGTCTATGTAACTCAGGTAAGCCATAGGGATCATTTATAATTTACCTAATGTACCAATCAAGACAGTAGAGCATCAAGAAAACGGTCATTCCTTGTGCACCTGATTTGAAGCCTGTGTGGGTTTAACCTATGGTTAGGTTAGCCGCCAAGTGAAAATGCCCAGGAGCTTGCGTCATGAGGGTTGCCAATATCTTTTCATGGGTCACAGCCAAAGCCACTACTTCCGCCACCAGACGTTTGCGCGTTATCCCATCGATTGAAAATCTCGAAGCACGCGATGTGCCTGCACTGAATCCCTCGCCCCTCGAGCAGGAAATGCTCGAGTACACCAACCGGATGCGCATGGACCCGGCTGGTGAACTCAACAGGCTTCTCGTCAGCACCAACCCGCTGCAAGCTCGTGATTCCCAGGTGCAGGCAGCACTTTCCTACTTCGGCGTGAGCGGATCCACGCTGGTCAGCCAATGGGCCAGCTTGTCGCCTGCAGCTCCGCTGGCCTGGCACGAAGGGTTGATGAACTCGGCACGCAACCACAACCTCGCCATGATCGCTGCTGATACTCAGTCGCATCAGTTGCCTGGCGAAGCCAGCCTGGGTGCACGCGCTACTGCAGGTGGCTACACCAACTGGAGTGGCGTTGGCGAAAATATCTATGCCTACTCCAACAGCGTGCTCTATGGCCATGCTGGCTTCGCCATCGATTGGGGTAGTGGCCCCGGTGGCATTCAAAGCCCCGCCGGGCATCGCATCAACATGATGAACAGCAGCTACCGGGAAATAGGCATCTCGGTGATTGCAGAGAACAATAGTTCCACCCAGGTGGGGCCTCAAGTCATCACCCAAGACTTTGGCAACCGCTTCAGCTTTGGCAATCCCTATCTGCTCGGCGTCGTCTTCTCCGATTCCAACAGCAACAACTTCTACAACGCTGGCGAAGGGCTAGGCGGCATCAACGTCAATATCAGTGGCGCGGCAGGCAACTTCAATACCACCACGATGTCTGCAGGCGGTTACCAGTTGCAGGTTCCCTCAGGCAGTTACACTGTCACCTTCAGCGGTGGCAGCTTGAGTAGCCCCATTGTCAAAACAGTCACCGTGGGTTCAGCCAACGTGAAAGTGGATGGCAAAGCAGGAGATACCAGTAATCCGCCACCCACCACCAACACCGCGCCGGTACTGAACGCCAGCTACAACGCAACGCTGACGAGCATTCTCAAGGGCACTACCAACCCCGCTGGCAATACGGTATCCAGCATCGTCGGCAACTCCATCACGGATGTGAACACCTCTAATTCACTCGGCATCGCCGTCACTGCTGGCAATTCCACTTCCGGGCAATGGCAGTATTCATTGGATAATGGCTCCACCTGGAACAGCCTGAGCACCGCCAGTTCCTCAGTAGCCAGACTATTGCGAATGAGTGATCGCGTTCGCTTCGTTCCGAATTCCACCTTCACCGGCACCGACAGCTTCACCTACCGGGCCTGGGATCAGACTACCGGCACCCCTGGCGGCACCGCTAATGTCTCCACCAGTGCACAAGTGGGTGGCAGTACGGCGTTCAGCACCGCCACCGATTCTGCCAGTATTAATGTGGTTGCTTCCACCAATAACACCGCACCGGTTCTCAACACGGCAGGCAGCTTTGTTTTGCCTTACGTTGCCCGCAATAGCACGACCCCGACACCTATCCGCATCAGCACGCTGCTGGGCACCAACGTTTCCGACAGCGATGCCGGTGCCGTGGAGGGCGTTGCCATCACTGCCATCGACAGTACCAAGGGTGCCTGGCAATATTCGGTGAACAATGGAACCAACTGGTACACTCTCAGCACCGCCAGCAATACTGGTGCTCTCCTGTTGCGTGCAACAGACTTGTTGCGATTCAAACCTAAGTACAATCTGGTCGGGCAATCGAGCATGGTCTTCCGGGCATGGGATCAGACCTTTGGCACCGCAGGCTCACTGGTGAACGCCAGCACTGGTGGAGGCAACACTGCATTCAGTGCTGACCAGGTCTTTGCCCATGTTCAGGTGGGCAACAGTGCACCGGTTCTGAATACATCCTCGCCTTTCGTTCTGAACCCCTACACACAAGGTACCAGCAACCCAGGAACGCTGATCAGCACCCTTCTTGGAAACGCAGTAAGCGATACAGATATGAATGCCAAGAAAGGCATTGCTGTGGTCGGTCTAACCGGCACCGCAACCGGCAAATGGCAATATTCTCTCGATAACGGCACCACCTGGGTCAACTTCCCAGCTACCACGGGCACCAATGCCCGTTTACTGCGAGCCAGCGATAAAATCCGCTACGTTCCCAATGCAGGCTTTACCGGCCAGGTGACACTGAAATTCCTCGCTTGGGATCAGTCAACTGGAGTGGCAGGCAGCATTGCCAAGCTCAGTTCCACCACCGTGGGTGGTTTTAGTGCGTATAGCAAGCTATCAGGTATCGCAAGCCTGGTGGTAAGTTAGCACTCGGAAACTGTGCCACACTCCGACTGTCCTCAGTCGGGGTGTGGTTTCGGGAAACCGTGTGGCATCTCAATTATTCAAAGTGACACCACGAGCGATACCAGCACACCTCGACGTGAGTACACGTCGAAGTGTGGCACGATCATCGATCGCGCTGATTCTGCATCTGCTGCTGAATCTTCATGATGTTCATCGTCTGCTGATGGCGGTTTTTAATATCTGCAGCCAGGTCGTGAGGTATTCGTGTATACTTCTTTTCGGTTTCGTTCGGCTCAAAGAGTTTTGCATCGAGCGTTTTAAGCAATTCAACTTTGTTGAGATCAATCGAAACAAGAACCTTGTCAGGCCCCTGCTTCTCGGTGATGCCCACCATTTCAATCCGCACTAGTTGATCGTTGCTGGCATTGAAATAAAGTCTCGCCAGCCGGGGCACCTGGAAGAAGTGCAGTTTCTCCTTCCACAGATAGCGCTGATCCTGCTGGTTCGGGCTGGTGCCTTTCTTGGTCGGTGCAATGATGTCCAGTACCTCGTTCGTCCATTGGCCTTCAATCATTTTGACGTTCAACTTTTCTTTCCCGGGAACTTCCAGCGTGGTGGCTTTGGGTTCGCTGAAGATCATCCGCTTTTTCAGATCGCCGAGTGCTGCAGACACGCCTGCAAAGCCGTGAATGCCTGTTTGTTCCTTCTCCACATCATCGCGTGCTACTCGTTCTGTTTCATTGGTCGCCAGTTGATCCAATGCAGTTTGAAGTTCCTGCAACGTGTAACTGACCATGGTGCTCTGCTCTGGTAGAGTTTCCAGGCGATAGAAGGTGTTGCCATCGCACAGCAGTTTCAGCCGGGCAGTGCGGCCTACCTGTTTATACTCCAGGTCGATATGCACCTTGCGTTTATCTGCAGTGATGGAACGCCCATTAATAACTGCATTCTGGGAACGGCCCAGAACAATCTGCTGGTAATCCACCTCAATACCTTCCGGCCTGGTAAAGAGCTTGATGTTGTTATCCAGTAAAGCCTGGGCTGCAGGATGATGAGCTGGGGCATTGCCAGGAGTTTGCGCATATCCCCCGGATTGCCTGGTTAAACAAACTGAAATGATGAACAGGGCAAAGTATAACGGTCGCATCAGGTTTTTCCGTTGGAATCATTGCAATAAGGATGCTGGAACTGCCGAGTATACAAGACAAGAGACACATGAACAAGCGCGCTGCCCGGGGGGGACGCGTGTTGGGCTACATTCGGGTGCGGTCCTTACGCCCGTAGCCTTGGATACAGCTATTAGTTTAGGACAGTCCGCCAGGGAAAGCAGCCTTGGCAGGGGGAGACGAATGAAACGACGAGTCACCGGTTTCCTTCTCGCTATTGCCGCTACCAGCGGTTGCATGAACACCGATGGTGGGATGGGTTATAATCAGCCTGGCATGCAGAATGGCGCCATGCGTTTAGCTTCCAGCGAATACGGGCCTGTTGGCCCCTGGAACACTCCCATGATACCACAAGGCGCTATGGGTGGCATGCAAGCCATGAGCAGTCCCATGGGCGGCGGTTCACCGATCGTTCAAATGGGCTATGCTGGTGGCGATGCCGGAATCCTTCAGGTTTCTGGCTGCTCCAACGGCGCATGCTCACTGCCTGGCGCACCCCCCATGGGTGGCATGGGTGGTGGCGTGAATATGGACCCAGGCTGCTATACCACAGGCGGCCGAGTCAACAGCTTTGGACATCTGCCTAACGGTCCCGATGCTGGTCTCTCTTCACAACGAACTCAAGTAAAGTTCTCTGGTCCGGTCAATGCCAAGGTAGGCTGGTATGTCAACGGCCCCGATGGCAAGCCCGTGCTTTCACCAAGCCAGATCACCATGCCAGGACGATTCAACTTCGCTCAGGCTGCGATCTATCGCCTCAAGATTTCCGATATCCAGGGCCGTCCTGGTGTTGAACTGTACCCCACCATCGAAGTGGTGCCCAGCAACGCCAAGTCTGACGCTTTCCTGTCTCACAATGTTGTGCCTGTCGAATTCTCTGATGAAGACCTCGGTCAGATTCGCGAAGGCAACTACATCACCAAGGTTATCTACCTGCCTGACGCTCAGTACATGAGCCTGGCTGGTGGTGCTGAAGAACTTTCTTCCACTCGCCTGGAACCTGGTGTTGATCCGATCGCAGAAGCCATGCGACGTGGCCACATCCTTCTGATCATCCGCGTGGGTAACATCAGCCTGGATGTGCCTAACTCACCTCCACTGAGTGCACCCGGCACCTTCGGTGTTCCACAAGGTGGCCCAGCTCCAATGCCTGCTCCAGGTGGCGCACCTGGCGCTCCCGGCCAAGGTCCAGTTCATCCTGCTGCCTTCATGATGATGATGCAACAGCAGGGTGGCATGCCTCCTATGCCTCCAGCAGCTGGCAAAGCTCCCAAGGCTGGCTTTCCGCTGACCACCATCTCCGCTCCTCGCGGTTTGGGTTTCGACTTTGACGATGCCCCTCAACCTGCTTTCCGCGAACGTCCAGGCATGTTCGATAAAGCAGTCTGGGGTAAATAATCTGAAAGCGGTTAATGAGGTTGAGGGCTGCTGGCGATTGTCTCCTCGACGACGCTTTCAGACCTCAACCTCAGTGTGTTTCTGAGGATGCTTTCTACGCCAAAGCGAGTGACTGCCATGCGATCTATCATCCTGTTGTTGACAATGTGCTGGATGAGCATCTGCACACTGGGACAAGCACAGGGACCGATGCCGGGAATCATTCCGCCACCGGGGAAGTTGCACCTTCGCCTGCAAGGTGATTCAGGCACCAAGCTCTCGTACCTCACTGCACCCAATACGTGGAAAACTCAATCACTGCCTTGTGAACTGACTTTGCAGCCCGGTGCCCGCTACCTTTTCAAAGTCGAAGGGTTGCCTCATTGCCCTGGGCTGGTTTTCTATCCCACGCTGGAAGTGCTCGACGTTCTCTATCTGCCGAAAACTTTGAAAGCCTCCGATCATCCAGCTCCTGTGACTCTCACCGAACAGGATGGACTGGCTGTGATGAAAGGCGCTATGGTCACCAAGATTATCACGCTCGAAGACCCCGAAAGTCCCTTCATTGGCATAGGTGGCAACGTCAACGGTGCTGATGCGGAACCGCTAGGCGGCCTGGATATCATGTCCTTCGCTCGTGAAGTTGGCAGACCCGTTGCAATTCTCCGCTGGGGCAACAAGGAACCTACCGAAGCTGACCTGGCAGGAAGATCACAGAGCATGGGTGGCCCGATCTGCGGCCCAGTCGTTCCCATCAAGCCCTTCAAAACCGGTGAAGAATGCCTGCGTGATGGTGGCGATTTCCATCGACCTGCACATTTTGCCGAAGGCAAGCTGAAAGGCCTTGATCCTTCCGATACTGTCATGACCTATACCGACCGTACCGGGAAGAAGCACATCCTGCCTTCGAACCCGGTCTGCCTGTGCGTGCCCCGCTTTGTCAACATCCGACAGGTCATTCAACTGGAAGGCTTTGCTCTTAACGAAGCAGCCCAGCCAGTCATTTTGAAGGAACAGGTTGAACGTGCAGTCTCCAAAGACAAGGCTGTTCCTGCCAAGCAACTCGAAGAAGGCCTCATCCTGAGACTGGCACTGAAAGCGATGGCTGACATCACCACTGACAAGCTGGTTACCTACAAACAAGTTGAAGGTGTCAAAATCATCGGCCGCCTGGAACAGGCACTGGAAAAGGTGGGTGTTGAACCTCCCTCTCCAGAATGCGTGGATGAACCATTGGTACTGTGCAAAAGCTGTTCAACAGAGAAAGCCCAGATTGGCGATATCGTGACCTTTACCATCAAGTACGATAACAAAAGCTGTCAGCCCATTCATGATGTTGCGGTTTCCGACAGCCTGACCACCCGACTGGAATATGTGCCAGGCACTGCCAAGTCGAGCCGTGAAGCCATCTTTGTCACCACAGTGAATGAAGCAGGCTCACTGGTGTTGCGATGGGAACTCAAAGATCCACTCCCCGCCAAGCAGGGTGGCGAAGTAACCTTCCAGGCACGCATTAAGTAATTCAAACTAATCACTCACATGTGCCCCACTCTCTCCGCCATAGGGGAGAGGGTTCAGGGGTGAGGGGTGAAGAATCGCCAACATACTCCCCTCTCCCTCCCGGGGAGAGGGGCTGGGGGTGAGGGGTTCTTCTCATGGCGAAGCCCTTCATGTTCAACTGAAGATGCCGATCTTCCTTCCCAGCATTTCAATCAGTGGCGGCAGGAATCGGATCAGCACATATCCCAGTGCCGCCACCGCCATCAGCAACACGATCAGCTTGACCCAACCGCCAAAAGTCAGGAATAGATCAGTCCACCACCTGCGGCGTTCATAGGCATCCACTTCCTCCGAGATCTTTTCAAACTGCTTCTGCAGCTTCGCGGACCGTCGTTCAGCACGTACCTGCACCAGTACGCTGCGAAGCACCGATTCCCATTGTGGATATTCCGCAATGGGTCGGAAACGTTCGTTGGGTTGATGACTGGCCATTGCCGTCGGGTCAATCTTGCGAGACTCAATCTGTACACGCAGTTGTTCGGTTGTCAACTCTACCAGTTTGGTCGGCCCTTTGCCATCTTTCTTGATCTGCACATACCACTTCGGTTCGCTGACAGGTAGAATCACCTGTTCCGGATAACTGGTCGAGCTCATGGAGACGTTGATCTCTGGTTTCGATTTGCGAGGAGTAGCAACAATCTGGGTGATTCCCGTTACTTTTTCCGAGAGAAATGGCCCAGCCAGATCGAGTTGTTCCAGCGCTGCAAGCACTTCCTCACACGACTGATAACGATTGACCGGCGAACGATCCATCATTTTCGCAATGATCAGTTCCAGCTTTTCAGGCACGTTCCGATTGTATTGCCTCATCGAAGCCATGTACCCTGACTGCTTTTCCTGCAGCAGGCCTGCGAAATCTTTCGATGCAAAGGGCTTGTGCTTGCACAGCATTACATACAGCATGACTCCCAGAGCATAGATATCACTGCGGGCATCCACTGATTTCGCCGAACGCATCTGTTCAGGAGGCATATACATCGGCGTACCGATGCCAATACCCGACATCGTCAACGACAGGTTGTCATCCACCGGCTTGGCCAAGCCAAGATCAGCCAGCTTGACCACACCATCGTGACCGATCAGAACATTGTCAGGCTTGATATCACGATGGATGATCTGGTGTTCATGTGCATATTTCAGTGCATGAGCTACATCGAGGATGATGCACAAGGCATCTTCAACCGATAACCGTTCCCTGGTTTTCAGCAACTGCTTCAGCGTACCACCATTTACATACTCCATCACCAGGAAGCGCAAGCCTTGAATCTTTCCCATGCCGTAGCATCGCACGATGTTGGTGTGATGCAGTTTGGAAAGCACACTCGCTTCACGCTTGAACCGCGAAATAATGGATGCATCCTGGGCATACCGAAGGGATAACACTTTCAGTGCTACCTCACGCTGCTCACTGGTGTGCCTGGCATGAAACACCGAACCCATGGTGCCTTTACCCAGGCGTGAAAGAATTTCATAGCCCCCCAGTTGCAGTCCAGTACACTCGTTATCCAGACGAGCGTACCATTCCTGCAAGGTTTCCGCAACAGGCACACCCAGACTGCCTGTATCTTGTTGAATAACATCAAGATCAGGATGCGTTTCTTTATGGCCAACCAGTTCAGAAGTTGTCTCTTGAACAGTTTGAGCGGGAACTTCTTTAACGTTGACCGTTACCGTACTTTCGGTAAGGTTCTGACGAGACGACGGGACAGCGGCCATGGGAGTCCCTCCTGTTGCAGGATGCTCATACTATGATCTGACTATATCAAAGCGAAAACGGAATATCTAAACCGACATCAGGCACATAAAATCGGAAGGAATGATAAAGTGATTATACCCGGAGTTCATCTGTCGGCCATTTTTTCATTGTAAAATGTCAAAAATTTCTGCCTCTTATTTGCCTTTACCAACCCTACAATGCTCACATGAAAATACTCATGATGGGCACAGGTGTCTTTGCTGAACCAACTTTCTCAGCATTACTGAAAAGCAGACACACTCTTCTCGGTCTGGTCACCAACCCTGACCGCCCCAGTGGCAAAGATCGCGAGATGGAACGAGGCATCAAAAAGCTTGCAGTAGATGCTGGCTTGCCTGTCTATCAGCCTCTCAACATCAATACTCCTGAAGCTGTCACTTATCTGCGGACACATTTCGCAGCCGATATTTATGTAGTGGCAGCCTACGGCCAGCTTCTGTCCAAAGATGTGTTGAGCATCCCTGCACGAGGCGGCATCAATGTACACTCGTCACTGCTACCGAAGTACCGTGGGGCAGCGCCCATTGCCTGGGCTATCTATCATGGTGATACACAAACGGGAGTCACCATCATCCGCATGACGCCACGCATGGATGCTGGTGAAATGCTGGCACAGGCGACGGAAACCATTCATGCTGATGATACCGCAGGCACGCTCGAAGCACGGCTCGCCAAGCTGGGTGCATCACTCGCTCTGAGTGTACTGGAGCAGATAGAGCAGGGTACCGAGCAAGGCATCCCTCAGGATATGAAACTGGTCACCAAAGCGCCCAAGCTCAGCAAAGAGATGGCACTGATTGACTTCAACCGTACTGCCAGCCAGGTTGATTGCCAGATACGCGCCTTCCAACCCTGGCCTAATCCCTACACCTATTGGCATCGCAGTTCAGGACAGCCACTCAGGCTGATCGTCCTCCGCGCCACGCCAGACGCATCTCAACAAACCGAAAAAGCCCCAGGCGAAGTAATCCAAGTCGGGCCCAACCAGTTAAGCATTGCCTGTGGACAAGGCACCGTGCTGAATCTGCTCACCATCCAACCCAGCGGAAAAAAAGAACAACCCGTCTCTGAGTTCATACGGGGTTACCGAGTGCAGGTGGGAGATCGATTAGGAAGCGAAGCAAACAAATAACTTGACCGTAAATCGTTTTTAGCTCCGAAGGAGCCACCGATATTAGCCTGGCCCGGAAGGGCCAGGTGAGAAGTTGAAAAAGGACAAAGCTCCGGAGGAGCGCTCGAAGTTTCGAGCGCTCCTCCGGAGCTTTACTGATTATGTCATTCTAGTTCCAGGCCCTACCGGGCCTGGCTATTACCGGTCGCTCCGATGGAGCCAAAAACGTGATTCGTCGAATTCGTTTAAACTACGACTTATAATTATTTGGGAACAACCACACCCTTCAGCACCTGGTAGAGCCGTCGATACTTCTCATACCCCTCTTCATAACTCAGCCGGCTGGATAGTT
Organism: Planctomycetia bacterium; assembly: GCA_016795155.1. NCBI lineage: Bacteria > Pseudomonadati > Planctomycetota > Planctomycetia > Planctomycetia bacterium. The sequence goes on from JAEUIE010000027.1 coordinate 68,900, forward strand.
GTGGCTCGATGTTGCTTTCAAACCTGACCATCTCCCCCGCTGCCTGTTCAAGGCTTGCAAACTCTCCAGTATGCACAGCAGCTACCATCGCTGAACCCAACGCACACGCTTCCGTTTCAGAAGGCACTGCTACTGGAACCTGGCATACATCGGCATGGATCTGCAGCCAGAGTTTGCTCTTGGCTCCACCACCACCGGCAATCAGTTGCGTGATAGGCAAACCATGATGGGCCAGGTCTTCCAGAATATGCCGGGTACCATAGGCGGTTCCTTCGTAAATGCTGCGGAGCATGTGGCCTGCACTATGTGAAAGCGTTAATCCCCACCAGGTGCCCCGGCTCAATGGATCTTTCAACGGCGTGCGAGCGCCTTGCCAGTGTTCCAAACATACCAGACCATCGCAACCGGGTGCAACTTTTTCCGCCTTCTGATCAAGCAGTGCATACACAGGGATACCCAGTTGAGCAGCTTCCTTTTCTTCCTTCCCTGCAAAGTGCTCACGGTACCAGTTCACAATCGAACCCGTTGCGGTTTGACCTCCTTCGAGCGTATATAACCCCGGACGGATGGCGTCAGCATAGCAGCCCAGCATCCCGGTTCCCAGCAAAGGCTGATCAGCATTCACCAGATGACACGTGCTCGAACCCATGATCATCGCCAGCTTGCCAGGTGCCACAGCTCCCAGACCAATCATGCCGGCATAGGCATCAATGCCACCCTGAGCAATCGGTGTGCCTGCCTTGAGTCCAATAGCCTCCGCTGCTGCAGCAGAAAGTTTGCCTGTGCCCGCACCATAGGGAACCACTTCGCTTGGCCACTTGTCGTACAAATCTTCGAGATCAACCGCCTGCAACAACGCTTTGCTCCAGCCACCTTCAGGCGCTACATAGTTCCATTTCACTGCGACATGGTTCAGCGATAACGTCCAGTTCCCTGTCAGTTGGTACATCAGCCAATCAGTGCATTCCACCACATGCCTGGCTGCATCGTAACTGGCTCGTTCGTTCTGCTTCAGCCAGAGTGCCTTAGGCAACATCCATTCAGGTGAAACGATGTTCGAAACCCATCGCAGTGAATCGTCCTGCGTCTGCGTAATGGCTTGTGCCTGGGCGTGGCTACGCTGATCCATCCACAAGAGTGCAGGGCGGACCGGCAAACCCGCTGCATCCACCGCCAGCACTGTGCAGGCTGTGCTGTCCAGACCAATCGCTACGATATCTTCTGCCTGACATTTCGCATCACTGATGGCCTGCGGGATGGCAGTGCAGATGCCTTTCCACCAGTCGAGAGGCTGCTGTTCCGCCCAGCCTGGCTTGGGATACGTTGTTTCAAGCGGCGCCGTCCCACTGCCATGACGTTTGCCCTGGCTGTCGAACAGCACTGCTCTCACGCTTTGCGTACCGATATCCAATCCGAGAAAAAGTCTCATCGAATGCCTCGTCTCATTTCAACTGTTCCTTTATCAAGGAAGACATGGTAACTTGCAAGAGGCTAGATGGAAGTTTCCGGTGCGGGACGGGTGCCACGGTTTGCGTGTACTCACGCTAACCGTGCCAATTCACCGCACAGTTACTTTTACGGACTTACTTCGCTCGAAGATTCCGGTGCAATATGCAGCAGAACAAGCGCTCAAAGTGGTATCGTCGCGGGTGGGTCATCCTGACTGGGGTGGTAATCGTCGTTGGCTTGCTCATGCTGGCTTTCCGATTTGTACACGAATGGCGCGTGGATCGCGAACTGGCGCAACTACTGTCCGAACTCGATCAAAAAGACCCGAACTGGAAATTTGAAAAATGGAACGAGCGACAGCCTGTATTGAACGACAATGAAAACCTGGCCTTCCTTGCCCTTAACATGAAATCCAAAGTCGCTCCGGAACCCATTGATTTTTCTGAAATCTTCTTCCATTTCGAAGAACAACCAGCCAGGCAACTCAATGCCGACCAGATCAGCATGCTGCAATCCATGCTGATTGGTTGCAAGGAACTGCCTGCAGAGATGCAAACTCTGTTACAGGCGAAAACTGGAACATTTCCTTTCCCCGATCATCGCCAGCCCAATTTCAAGGTTCTGTTTCAGAATTACGGCAGACAGCAGGATATCCGCACCGCTGCCTATATCCTCCAGCGACAGTCGATGCTCTGGTCCCAGGAGAAGAAACATGCCGAGGCTGTTGATGCTTGCCGAGCCATACTGCATCTGGCACGAGCTTTGGAACATGAACCGGGGCTGGTGAATAATCTTGTGGCCATGGCTATGCATTCCTATGCAGTCAGCGCACTGGAACGCACACTTGCCATGACGGATCAACCACTTCCGACCAAAGCCCTGGAACAACTGCAGCAACGGCTGCTGGAAGAATCACAGGAGCCGTTATTCCGAAGGGCCATCGTCGGTGAGCGGGCCATTATTGATCGTTATCTGCGTGAAGTTGCCGAAGGACGATACAGCCATCAAGAACTCGTTCGCATGTTTACGCCCCCCTGGAATAGAAACAACAACTGGTTTTCCTGGCAGTACATCGTCGACAAATGGCGGGAATGGACCAGAACCTCTCCACTGGGTTATCTTCCTGAAGAGCGTCTGAACCTCCTTCGCCATTGCGAAAAAGTGCTTGCTATTGTTGATGGAGCTTCCCCTAACTCACTTGAGGAAATCATGGCCTTGGATACAGAGGTCAAACAGAACCCCGGCGCGGTTAGTTCGCTGATGGGAGGTGCTGTTTCCAAAGTCTTCGGTGCCGACATCAAACGTCAAACCCTTTTGAAAATGGGAGCTGCACTACTCGCCGCTGAACGCTATCGGCTCGCCACTGGAAAAGTTCCCACCGGCTGGAATGACCTGGTTCCGTCTTTCTTCCCTGCCATTCCCATTGATCCCTACGATCAAAAGCCCGTCCGCTGGAAGAACACCGACCAGGGTTTCATGCTTTACTCGGTCTGGATGGACCAGAAAGATGATGGCGGCCGCATCCGTCACGATGGCCTCATGATGACGTCAGCGAGTGACTTTGGTGTGGAGTTCTTCGCACCCGCCCACCGCCGGCAGCCGCCAACACCTGCCAAAGTGGTTGCAGACCTGACTGCACCGGCTAACGACAAGGAAAAATTCTTTGCTGCTGCTCGCGCTGGCGATGTCGAAGCTGTCAAAACACTGCTCGATGCCGGCCTGGATGTAAACACCAAAACAGAATACGGGGCCACCGCTCTCTGCTTTGCAGCGGAACGGGGACATCTCGAACTGATGAAGCTGCTGCTTGATCGCCAGATCGATCTGAAAGCCAAGGATACCTTCTACTCCGCTGATGCCATCACCTGGGCAGCCATGAAAGATCAGCACGAAGCCGTTGCCTTGCTGCTCAAATCGGGAGCCACCGGAGAAACCTCATTGCTCTCCCAGGCCATCTTCGGCAACAAGCCGAAAATGGTCGCTGCCATCCTCTCTACAGGCCGCATCAAGCAGGAATCACTCGACAGCTCTCTGGCCTCGCTCGATCCGAAGAAAACCGAAATCGCCAAGCTGTTAGCCGATGCAGGCGCCAAGGCCAAGCCCAAAGAACCTAAAGCAGAAGAGAAGAAAACCGCAGCAACTCCGCCTTCCAAAACCGATGACACACCCAAGCCGCTGGAAACTGTTGTCGAACCAACAGGCAGGGCAAATGAACCCCGCAACTGGCCAGGCTTCCGTGGCGAAAGCAATGCCGGCGTGGTCGATGGTCAGTTTCCGCCCACGTCCTGGAATTCCAAAACCGGCAAGCACCTGGCTTGGAAAACTCCCATCCCCGGCCTCGGGCTTTCCTGCCCGGTGGTGTGGGGGAACCAGCTTTTTGTGACCACTGCTATCAACCTCGACAGTCCCAAGCCCTCACTTCGCATCGGTCAATATGGCGACGTCGATTCGGTCGCTGAATCTTCACCTCACGTCTGGAAGGTTTATTGCCTCGATGCCACTACAGGCAATGTGCTCTGGGAACAAACTTCCTGCACCGGAGTGCCCAAAACGAAAAGGCACATGAAGTCGAGCCATGCGAACGCCACGCCCGCTACCGATGGCAGGCACGTTGTCGTCAACTTCGGCTCCGAAGGATTGTACTGCTACTCCATGGATGGCCGGTTGCTCTGGAAAAACCAACTGGGCAAACTCGGCTCAGGCTGGTTCTTCAATCCCGATTACGAGTGGGGCTTCGGCAGTTCGCCCATCATCTTTGGCGACAATGTCATCGTGCAGTGCGACATCGGCAAGAATTCCTTCATCGCTGCCTACTCGTTGCAGGATGGCTCCACCATGTGGCAAACGCCACGGGATGAAATTCCCTCCTGGTGCAGTCCCACAGTTGTGTATCCGGAGAAAGGCAAACCGGAACTCGTCACCGTCGCAACGAAATTTGCCCGAGGCTACGATCCCTACTCAGGTGAAGAACTCTGGAAGCTTGGCAAATTCTCCGAGATCGCTGTACCTACGCCGTTTTATGCCAAAGGCTTGATCTACCTCACCACAGGCTATCGGCCCATCCAGCCAATCTTTGCCGTCAAACCCGGCGCCCGCGGAGATATTACTCTTGAGAAAGGCAAGGAAATAAACGACTGGATCGCGTGGAGCAAAACCCGAGGCGGGCCCTATCTCCCCACTCCGCTCGTCTATGGCGATCATCTCTATGTTTGCAGCAACAATGGCGTGTTGAGCTGCTATGAAGCATCCACGGGAAAAGTCATCTATCAGAAACGGCTCGGCGGCGCCAATGGCTACACCGCTTCGCTGGTTGCTGCTGATGGACGCATTTACTGCACTGATGAAGAAGGTCTGGTGCGCGTGGTGAAAGCAGGCCCGGAGTTTCAACTGCTTGCACTTAACCCGCTCGATGAAGAATGTCTGTGCCACCCCGCCATCAGCAACGGCACCATCTTCTTTCGCACCCGCAGCCAGGTTCAGGCGTTCCGCTTACCGCCTATTTCCAAATAGCAGTTTGTTGTCATCTCGCTTCGTTGAAATGACATGACAACGAGCTTCTTTATAGCCACGATGTGACATGGATGTCAGCCAGTAGTACAGCAATCAATGAGAGCCAACAATCGATTAGTCGAATATCTAGGTAAAATAGATAATCTGCGGACTCACTAATCATGATCCGAGTTTCAGTGTGATCGCTTCCATCCCACCCTTCGGTAAAACCCTTAAAGTTCAGCATCTGTACCAGACGATTCAACCAGTGCTGTACACCGTAAGTCGTTGTGTATGCCCAGGGGGGGCGTCATCTCGACTCAGGCGGAGGAGGGGGATCCATGATTAGCACACGGGCACTGGGCGGGACCATACTGGGCGTCGCCTTGGCCTTCGGCTTAACGGGGTGTTTAGGCGTCATCCCGCAACCTGCCTGGATTACTGAACGCATGAACGAAAAGTATGACAAGCGTTTGAAAGAACGCGCTACCGTCATGCCGCCGATCCTGCCTGGCCAGCCTATTCCAGTCTGTGAAGATCCACCTTCTGAAGAAGAAATCGTGCGAGCACTGCCTCGCGTGAAACGTGGCATTCCATTTGTGATCGAAGAGTTCCGTGATGACTTCGAATTCGATGTTCAAAAAGTCGTCGATTCGATCGATCCCTGCACTTACTTTCCACTGGTGGGGCCTGCCCAGCTGCATCACTGCCACTATGTAGTGACCGTTCGCTGGAAGGAACGCATCAAGTCCGATCAGCCTTTCCCCTTCTGGGTTGAAAATGATCGCACGGAAGTGCTGCAAATGGATAAGGATCACCTGCACCTGTGTGTAGGCAACGATCCACGCTACCAGCAGTCGATGTTCAACTGGACGAGCGGTAACTATCGCTAAACCTCGGCAGGGACGCTGAGGAACACCCCGATGCCGCCACGGATGGCACCGCATCGGGGGCTAGCAAAGCCAGACGTGTGGCCGCCACCCTCCTCGGGACAGCAAGGTCACCCGACTGGCTTTTCTCTTTGCAGCGAGGGAAGTGATGATGCATTCCAGAATAATCTTGTCAGGGTTCTCGCTGTGCTGTTTCGGATTAGCTGCTTCGTTCCTCGTTGCCGATACGCCGGTACGCCCGTCGCGTGTCTCGTTCCCATCGAAAAAGTCTGTTGATGCGGAACCAGCCAAGCCTGCTGATGTCAAACCAGCCGCGGTCAAAACGGTAGAACCAAAAGTCGAACCGGTTGTCAGGCAGGCTGCTCAAGTCGTTGAAGAAATCAAACTCAGTGATCACGATTACCATGTCAAAGCTGCCAGCGTTGAAGTAGCCTGGTTGCAGGATGCCATGACCTATGGCTTGCGTTTGCGGGCCAACGCCAGGCCGGAAGAGAAAATGATCGTCCTCAGTGGCTTCATTCCCACCGACCGTCTGCGGGAAAAAGCACTGACGCTGGCCCGGCAAACCGCAGGGAACATTCCCGTTGCTGACCAGATGGTGCTGCAGCCTCACATGGTGCTCTCGCATGAAGCAGCGACTGATCCGGAACAGGTGTTTCTGATCCAGGTGGAACTGGAAAAGGTGATGCCTGGCATCTCCAAAACACTGCAGGTGAGTCTGAACTCGCAGGGCGTTGCCCTGGTGAGTGGCAGAGTGGATGAGTTTGAAGACCGTCGCAAGATCATTCGCGCCTTGCAGGCGATACCAGGCTGTACTGCAGTCAAATATGATCTGAAGGTGTTTGCTACGCAGGTTCTGCTCCCTGCTGTTGCAGTATCTGTACCTGACCAGGCTCCAACAGTAACGCTATCTCCCGTGACATCCAGCACCGAGAAGAAGGCGCCTGCCAAGCTGGAGAAGCAGCTTTTGCCAGTCCCACCAGTAGTGCAGCCTGATAAACTGCAGAAGCCACCAGTGCCTGCCATTCCGGTGGTGAAAGCAGAGCCACCTCGCAATGAAACGGCACCCTTGGCAGTTGCTGTCATCCAGGCTGGTGTCTGTACGGTGAAGAAGCCACCGGAGGTATCGCTGAGCGGACTGATACCACCCGGCATGATGGGGTGGACCAGTACTGTATCGGAACCAGTTGTATTGCTGGGTGCACCGGTGATTGTGCAGACGGGTTACTCCATCAACCTGGATGTCATGCAGTCAACAACGCCGGTTGGTAAGAAAACCATCACCAGACCAATAGAAGTGGGATTGCCAGCAACGACGATCGTGCCCGTTTCTGTAGAGACAAGCAGGCAGGTACCTGACCAGATTCACGTGATGCCTCGTCTGGCGGATAAGTAATTCGACAGTTGTGGCAGGGTTATGCATGTACCCATGCATGACCCTGCAAGAAAGCAAAGTTGCTACAGATCCAGCAGGGTCATTCGGAGTACCGAATAACCCTGCCACGGCTTATCAAAAGCTATAATCTGAACCGTCTGTTGTGACATACTCCTGTCACCGTTCCCCCTTACTCCCGACCCCTCTCCCTCCAAGGGAGAAGACAAAGCAGCCCCGTGATGCATAAATCATTACTTTCCACTGACGGGTTCGATGGCAACTGTCATAGTAACCTGTTCTGCGACTTTGCCTTGCGGGTTATGTCTCGGTATGGTGGTGGTCATGTTGCCCCAGACTGATTCGATTTGCGTACTCTCCAATGGATATCGCAGCACCAGTTCCAGTTTTCCCTGGTAGCTGATCTTCGTCTTGTTATCGAGCGTGAAGCTGACCTGCCCGGACACCGTGGCATAGCGATGAGTAGATGTAGCACCGGCTTGTTGAAATTGAAGAGTCCCCGACACTGCCTCCACGCCGCCATGCCCGTCCATCACTGCAGGTGGATACATTTGATCGAGCCAGCGTTTCAGTTGTTGTGCTTCGATCTTGCGTGAATCCTTACTCCATACCAGAGCAGACAACTCCTCTGGTGCATATGCGATGGCTTCCACGGTAGGCACTTTGAAATGCTGCAGGCGGTTGGAACCGAGTGTCAGGTAGATTCTGATTCCTGGCCCCTTGGGAACAGGCAGGGCCGAGGTAGCCGGGCGACTCGTACTCTCGTTTGGCAGGTTCAACAGCTTGCTGGCATGCCGCATTTCTCTGGCGAAGTAGTCGGGCATGCGTTGCTTGATTTCATGGATCGGAGCGGGATGCCGATCCGTCATGCCATCGAAGGAATGGATCAATTGGCCGTCTTCGGAGAGGATGAACACGAGGATGTTGCTGGAAGGCTGGTTTCTCTTGTGAGCGCGGACCAGCTTTTGAATTTCTTCGGGAGCGTCTTCAGGTTCGCGGCCACTCCAACTGGAGACGATAAAGGGTGCCAGCGTTTGCTGAACCTGCGTGTTGCCGAGGCAACTGCCTCGGAAATGATCGGCACTGGCTCAGGTGTGGCCGGTGAAGAAATTGCAGCCTGCGGTGATGTTGGTGATCCAGAACAATGCAATGGGCCGGTGTTCCTGCCTGGCCCGCTCCCGGGCTTGTTCGAAACTCTCAGCCCAGTCGAGCTGGAAGAATTTCAACTGGCTTGACGTGGGGATGGCAGCGAGAGATCGTTGATGAATTTTGCGAGCCTGGGCATCCTGTGCAAACAGATTCGAAGCCAGGCAGCAAAACAGAAGGAAAGTAATGGCACGCATGAACCACCAATTATAGACAATGTGTCTAAAGCATAGCTTGCGAGAGTTTGGTTGCAACGGGAATTCCAGAATAATCTCAGTTGTTGAATCGTATCAGACTCCCTGCTTGCAGTTCCCTCATCAATCAACGATAATCTGAAACGGATTGTTTCACCTTGAGAATGGTATGTTTGCAGAGACTGCATCGTTTACCTGGACTGACAGTTGGCGATTACTGGTCATACCACTGCTGGTTCTGGTGAACGGAGTTTTTGTGGCTGGCGAGTTTGCCCTCATTGCCATTCGGCGTACCGAAGTGGAGCAGCTGTTGAAATCGGGAACCCGGCGGGCCAAATCACTTTCTCGCCAGGTCGAATCGCTCGATGATGCCATTGCCGCCTGCCAGTTGGGCATTACGGTAGCCAGCCTGATGCTCGGCTGGCTCGGGGAACGGGCGCTGGCGCAACTGTTTCATCCCCTGTTCTCGTTTCTCACCGGTGGCTGGCAGCAGGCGGCGGCACATACCGTGGCCAGCATCCTCGCCATCATCATTATCACCGTGCTGCATGTGGTACTGGGAGAACAGGCACCAAAGCTGATCGCCTTGCAAAGACCAACGTCCGTGTCGCTCTGGATTGCCCTGCCTCTGGAATATTTCACGAAGGTCACCAAACCACTGGTGGTGGCTATGAATGTGATGTCCAATGGGGTGGCCAAGCTGGTGGGTTTGCCGCCAGTGGGCAGCGAACATCGGCTGCATTCGGTGGAAGAACTGGGCATGCTGGTGGAAGAGGTGGAAGAAGCCGGGCTGCTTTCGCCGGAGCAGGCTGAGTATGTGCACAACGTGTTTCGCTTCTCAGCCAAGAAGGTTGGCGAGTGCATGTTGCCTCGCGAGAAGATGGTCTGTCTGGAGTTGCAAACGCCTCTCGACAAGGTGCTGGAACAAGTACGGGAGACGGCACATACTCGTATTCCTGTTTTCGATGGTACGCTGGATAACATTGTTGGCATTGTGAACACCAAAGATCTGCTCCATCTGGTTTCATTGCAGGGCATGGCCATTCTCGATGATGCAATTTACCCTGCCAGCTTCCTCAAGCCTGAACAGAGCATTGCCGATGCGATGCGGATGTTCAAGAAAACGCATCGACACATGGCTATCGTTCGCAACACGAACAACGAAGTGGTCGGTCTGATCACACTGGAAGATATTCTCGAAGAGATCATTGGCGACATTGAAGATGAACATGATCGGCCACAACTGAAGCTGCCACCCCGGCGAAGCAATACGGCTCGGATACTGAGCAAGCAGCAGGGGTTGCCTCTGGTCAAGCCTCCTCCATTGCCGCCACGAAAGGATTTGCCATGAGGGCCGTCGATGTCATTCGCCATAAGCGGGATGGCGGCACACTCTCTGCCGAGGAGATCGCTTTCTTCATTGATGGCGTGACCAGCCATTCGTGGGAGATGTATCAGATATCTGCCATGCTGATGGCAATCGTCTGGCGCGGGTTGAACGATGGGGAAACGGCGGAACTGACTGCTCGCATGGTGAAATCGGGTGTAGTACTCGATTGGTCTGATATTCCCGGCAAAATGGTGGATAAACATTCAGCCGGTGGCGTTGGCGACAAGACTTCGCTGGTGCTGGTGCCGCTGGCGGCTGCGTGTGGCTGCAAGATTCCCAAGATGTCCGGGCGAGGACTGGCTCACACGGGCGGCACGCTCGATAAGCTCGAAGCGATTCCGGGTTATCGCATCAACATCTCGCCTGAAGAATTCAAAGCCATCGTTCGCGAGGTAGGCTGTGCCATCGTGGGGCAAACTGCCAACTTGGCGCCGGCAGACAAGAAGCTTTACAGCATTCGCGATGTGACGGCTACCGTCGAGAGTATCCCGCTGATTGCGGGCTCCATCATGAGCAAGAAGCTGGCGGAAGGCATCCAGGGTGTAGTACTCGATGTGAAAGCAGGCCGTGGCGCTTTCATGAAGACCCGCGACGACGCCAGGCAACTGGCTCAGACAATGGTGAACATTGGCCAGCGAAATGGCGTGCGAACTGTTGCCCTTCTTACGGATATGAATCAACCTTTGGGTTATGCCATCGGCAACAGCCTGGAGGTGATGGAAGCGGTGCAGACACTGCAGGGCCAAGGGCCACGCGACCTGGAACAGCTTTCCGTCAGGCTTGCAGCCTGGCTAGTCGTGTTATCTGATCTGGCATCATCGCTGCCCAAGGCGGAAGAAATGGTTCAAACAGTCTTGGCCAATGGCAAAGGGTTTCAAAAGTTTTGTGAGATGTGCGCCAGGCTGGGGGGCGATGTGAAGGTGCTGGAAGACATTAGCCTGTTCCCACAGGCATCGGGCAGGTATCGGGTGCTCGCGAAACAGAACGGGTTTGTGCAATCGGTGCATGCGGAACACCTGGGGCGATCAGCGATGCTGTTGGGCGCAGGCCGAGCGCGAGTGGAGGATTCCATCGATCATGCGGTAGGAGCGGTGATGTTACGCAAGCCAGGTGATGCGATACAAGTGGGCGAAGCATTAGTGGAGTTGCATTACAACCACGAAGCTAGGTTGCATGAAGCGATCCCACTCGCGGAACAGGCGTTTGAGATGGGGGACAAGCCTCCGAAGTTGGAGCAGTTGATCTTGGAGACGGTGGGGTAAAGATATGGTAACTGTTGCGGGTCTCATGACCTCAGGAGGTCATTTCACAGCGAGCTATTCACAACACAACCTTCCGTGGAACCGAATGTCACGAATCTTCAGTGTAGGAAGGCTGTTTCTTATCGTCATGAGATTTGAGTTGGAAGGATGCAACAAACTCACCGAACATGCATGCGATCCATACATAAAAGCCTGGGTAGAATTGAGAGAGGTGGACAGTGTCGGGAGGAGTTACGCCGAACAGAAAAACCGAACATGCCAATATGGTTGCCAGTAGTCCACATCGAAAGGACCATTTTCTGTTGCCTTGAAAGAGATGATACAACCCCAATAACCACACTGGATTGGCCCACCACGCAATCGTCAGCATTGCATATGGAAGCGAAAACAGCATCTCGTATCCATAGTACACAGAGCCTTTTGCTCCAGAGATACCCAATCCAGGCATATAGAAGGCTGGAAGTGCGAGAGAAACGAGATACGCCAGTAAAAGTACTTGAGCGATGCGGCGATTCATTTTTAACTGCACATGAAAGAACTAACCCTTAGAGCATCTAAGACCAAGAACCCGTTTACCTCAAGCCATTCTCCCAGGTCGAGGGGAGAAAGCAAAGATCAATTTGTTAGCTACGCTAAGTCACATCCTCAATCCTTCAACCCATCAAACAATGCTGTCGAGAGATACCTTTCACCCAAGCTTGGCAGAATAGTGACAATACGTTTACCATGATATTCTGGCCGGGCGGCGACCTGGGCGGCGCCCCAGACGTTGGCGCCGCTGCTGATGCCTGCCATGATGCCTTCTTCGATCATCAGTCGGCGTGACCATTCCATCGCTGCTTCGTTGGTGACCTGCAGGGTTTCATCGACGAGGCTCAGGTCGAGGTTTTTGGGTACGAAGTTAGCGCCGATGCCTTGAATCTTGTGCGAACCGGGTTTCAAGGGTTCACCGTTGCGGGTTTGGGTGATGACTGGGGAGAGCACTGGTTCGACCACGATGCATTTGAAGTTGGGATTGAACTTGCGGATGTAACGACCAACGCCAGTGATCGTTCCGCCGGTACCTACGCCACAGACGATGGCATCGATGTTCTTGGCGGTGTCTTCCCAGATTTCGGGTCCGGTAGTGCGTTCGTGGATGGCAGGGTTGGCCGGGTTATCAAACTGTTGGGGCATCCAGGCGTGCTTTCCGCCGTTATCGACAAGTTCCTGTGCTTTGTTGAGAGCGCCGCGCATGCCTTCCGCGGCGGGGGTGAGCACGAGGTTCGCGCCCATGGCACGCAGCAGAGCCCGGCGTTCCAGCGACATCGATTCAGGCATCGTCAGCGTCAGCCTGTAACCCTTGGCTGCACAGACAAAAGCCAGGGCAATGCCGGTGTTGCCACTGGTCGGTTCAATGATATGGGTGTCTTTGGTGAGGATGCCTCGGCGTTCAGCATCTTCAATCATGGCGACGCCGATGCGATCCTTGACGCTGCTGAGCGGATTGAAGAACTCGCACTTGGCAAAGACCGTGGCATGCTCGGCAGGGATCACCCGACGCAGGCGAACCATGGGGGTGTTGGCTATCGTGTGGGTAATGCTGTCAAACGTTTTGCCGAGAGGCATGGCGAATTCCCTTTATTGTAATGCAAGAGAGGCAGCAGCATTTTAGCAAGATGAATGGTTGGGTGGAAGGAAAACTGTTGAAAGGGCTGACAATAAAAACACCCTTACCGCCGGCCCCTCTCCTACCAGCGGAGAGTGGAGAAATGTTATCGCGGCTCAAAAACCTTCCGCTGCTGCTTTTCCACTTGCCTGAGGCGGTTTTCCTGCTGCACGACGTTGACCACCCAGTCGATGAACTGCGATTCGGAGACAATGGATTTTCTTCTGACGACAGACCGGCCGAGGTTGCGGTCGGGGTCGGCGTGGCGGTCGCGGGCTTCGAGGTAGTATTCGAGCGTGTCGCCCAGTTTCAGTTGCGGGATGGAACGTGTCTGGAAATCAAAGCGTCCGCCACCCTGCACCCTTCCGAGTTCTCGTTCAGGGTCAGCAGGCTGCACCGTGTGAAAAGCGATCTGGTCCTTGGGCTGACTTGATGTAATTGCACCGGTCTTGAAATCAAAGGTGCCTTGCTGGCCGGCTTTTGCTTCGGTCAAAGGCAACTGTTCCCAGGGGCCTTCGTTGATGCGGTAGCGGAACACGACGGAATCGATAGCCAGGTCGTCACGCACCAGGTAGCTGATGCGGATGGAGCGACCCAAGGGTACGGGCATGCCATCGAGATCGAGTTCTTCCGCGCCTTCGCTCGGCTGGGAAAAGCGTTCGGGCAACAGGGTGATAACGGGCACTTCATCAGGATGAAAGGAAATGGATCGGCGCGGTATCGGCCGGTTGGTTAAGCCATGCTGGTCACTCACCACAATGCGATAAGCAGCAGCCTGCGAGGGAAGCGCGACTTGTGCCGATGCCGATAAGCCATCCGAGGCAATGGACAGCGGGATGCGGGCAAGAGGCAATAGCGGGCCGGCTGCACTGGGTGTCCAGCCGAGAGATTGTTCAGCATGAAGTAGAAACGGCACAGCAACCGGGCCGACGGGCAAAGCTAACTGTGCCCCCAGTTCAGGAAGTAATGGCGCCAGCAGTTCAGCATATGCCTCGGCAATGGGAGTTGGTGTACTGACCTGGATGCGGGCCACGCTGCCTGGCACCGGTTTCAAATCGCCTTTAGGTTGAGGCAGTTCGTATGGTGAACCATCAGGCCGCAACCCCACATATCGGGGTAACAGTAGCGATGCTTCCCACGAAGTGAGCACAGGCCGGGGGACGAAGTTGATTTCACCCGATTCATGCGAACGGCCATCGTAGAGCCAGGCATCGTGCGTGAACGAAGTGGAAGAAGCAGGAAGCGACGTGGTGAACAACGCACCTTCGTTGGTGACCGTGTGGAACCGAAGAGGGTAAGTTTCTTTAGCCTGGCCTTCAGGTCGAATCTCGACGGCGCCTGTCATCTCCTGAGACCAGTTGCCTGTGACGAGGTACGTCAGCGTGGCTGGTTCGCCACTGGGCTGCAGCGTGGGAGTGATGTTGAGCAGATGCACGCTGCGTGGGATGGGCTGCGCGGAACCCATGAACCGTTGCCAGAGTATCGCAGTGGTATCAGGCCACTTGAGCCAGAGGACCAGTGGAATCAGCAATGCGGGAAGCTGCAGCGTCCAACTCCATCGCCAGCGCCGTTGGTCAAGCAGCTCCGTGAAATCAGCATGCTCAGCCATCGTCTCGGCATTTTGCGTTACCTTGGCGATCAGTTCTTTTGACATGCCTGATTGGTTAGCGCCGGGAGCATTCAGTTGCACTGCGGTAACCAGGTTGTGGCCATAACAAGCATCCTGCGATTCGACCCACAGGGCCAGTTCGTTGCCGGAAAGCCCCTGGTTCCACGGTTTGATCAGCCATTGCCAGGTGAGCCAGCCCATGGTGCCTGCAACGGTGAAACGCATACCCCAGCGTAGCCAGCCGGGAGTATCCCGCCAAAGATCAATGAGCCAATCGATGCCGGTAAAGATCAGGAACAGCGACACGGTGATGGCAACAATGCGGGCAATTCCCCAGACCAGGCGCAAACGCCTTTCGTGCTGTGCCAGGCTACCGAGTTTTTGCAGCAGTATTTCAGGCATGCGTGGCATTAACTCAGATTGGAGAGTTTGCGGATAATCCATTCACCAGTCAGCAGACAGCCGATCAGCACCAGCGCCAGGGGGTTCCATAGGACAAAGTCGCGACGATATTGATACATGCCCAGCAAGGGTTTAATACGTTCAGGCAATAGATGCAAATCTTCCTCGCGGGAGAAGGTGCCTCCACTGCCTTCGCTCAACGATTTCAAGAGGGCAGCATTCATTGGAATAGGCAATCGCTCATCATGCGGAGCGAAGTCGACATGGAAAGGCATCTGGCTCGGTTCGGGTGATTCCATGGCAAGCATGAAGCGGCCCGGTTTTTCGTTATTGAGCAGAGCGCGATAGTCGCCTGGCTGGCCGGGGATGGCTTCCAGATTCAGGTTGGAAACGGGTTCGCCACTCGGCTTGCCAGTACGGTCGAGCGGGATGATACGTGCCGACAGGCGTGCATCTTGAACAGGTTGATATTCCTGATTGTAGACCCGAGCATAGAGGAAGCCGGGTTTGCCTACATACTGTTCCAGGCGGTCGAAGGAGAACTGCACGCGGCGAGCACCACCCAGCAGCCGAGGCAACCCGAGTTGATAGACCACCTGGCCCCAGAAGCGAGCGAAGAGTTTTTCCCCGCCATTGGCTCGCCATCGCCAGGTTTCATCGGAGCCGATGTAAAGCACTTGCCCCCGGCCATAGCGTTGCAGCGCCATCACAGGCCTGCCCCGTTCGCCCATGTTCTTGTCGGGATGTTCCAGCAATGTCACGGTGCCGGGCCTGACTTTCAGCACGTTGGCTATCTGATAAAAGCCGGGAAGTTCCTGCCAAAGCTTATGGTTGGCATCCTGCTCATCAGCCAAAGCCATCATCTCATGACGCTGACCTGCGGAGGTAAGCAAAGGCAGAACGGATTCGGTCTTGCGGGAAAAATCAATGGGCTCAAGCTCTTGCGGCACTTCGACCGGCAACACGTCTTCCAGCGCAGTTTTCATGTATTTGCCTGGTGAGTGGCGGTGGCCTGCAATCATGACCAGCCCGGCGCCTTCGCGCACCAGGTCGCGCAGCCAGGTCAGCTTTTCGATTCCCCAGACTTCAGGGTTCACATCGCCCAGAATGACCAGATCGTACTGGAACAGATCAGCTCGTGAAGCGGGAAGCTGCGCTTCGAACGGAGTTTTCTGCATGCCTGCCGGGTCGTTGCCGGTGAAGTGAAAATGTGCTTCGACCCGTCGATCGCGCAGCAGCGTGGACATGAGAAACTTGGTTTCAAAGCGGGGTGACTGATCAATCAGCAACACTTTGACCTGTCGATCAATGACCCGCACCCGCTGGTTCCATTCGATGGTGGAAAGCGGCGAATCTTCGAGTGCCGGGCCAGTGACCTGCACACGCAGATCAACCGGGCCATCGGTCGTCAGGTTCTTTGGCACCACGAGCGGAATGGTTTCCTGCAGTTGCTCGCCGTTGCGGCCTGCCAAATCTTTCCGGGCAACGATGATGTCATTCAGTGAAATCGTCATGGTCATCGGCAACGCTTTCAGCCCCTGCGCACGCCAGGTGATATGCGCCTGCACGGTGTCTTCGAGAAACATGGCTTCAGGCACCGTGACCGATTTGATCTGCAGGTGCGACCAGTCGGTCGAGCCGATGCCTACGGTGTGAATGGGTATGCTGAACTCTTTCGCCCGCTTGACCGATTGTTCAGGCGCGATAGCACTCCCCTGTTCCAGGCCATCGGTCATCACCACGATGGCAGCAGGCAGATCAGCTTCGATCTCAGCAGAGAGCAACTGATACAGTGCATCGCCCAGCGTCGATGCGGTTTCGGTGGCAGTGAAACCTTCGATGGAAACCTGTCCTCCTGCCTGCACGTTGATCTGCGAGCCGTTGAGCGACTGGCCGAAGAGCATGATCCGCACCGGGCTGTGCTTTTCCATCTTCTTGACAAGTTGCAATTGCGGATGAGCCAGAAGCAGACGAACCAGATCGGCCCGGGAAAGCTGATCGGGTGTGCCTTGCGGTACCTGGCTCATGGAACTGGAAGGATTAATGCTGGTATCAGGCGGGACAAGTTGAGCAGCTAGGGCCAGCCGTAATTTGTCAGCAGCCTGCGAGCGGGGATCAATCAGTGCCATGCTCAGACTATTATCGAGCAGAAGGACAACAGGCCGTGGCTGTTGTGACTGCAACGTTGCTTCGAGAGTAGGCCTGCAGATGAGGAGCAGGATGAGAGAGAAGACGCCCAGGCGAAGTAGAACGAGTAGAGTGCGTTGCCAGCGGGCGAGTTTTTCCTGCCGATAGAACCAGAAGGACAGGCCAGCCATGAGCAAAATGGCGGGAACCCAGACCCACCAGGGTGGAATGGCTCGCAGGCTCCACGCATACTCCAGCAGGCGCGTACCAGCAGCGCCCGGTTCATTGATCAGCCATGACGCCAGTCCATCCAAGCGAAGGCCCCTTGCAATATCAACTCATACTACTGTCATAGCATCGCGGGAGCATGAAGCCATGAGGTTTGCGTGCTCTTCAGAAACTTCTCACGTACCTCCTCTTGACAGGGCGGGTGACCAGGTGCCAGTTGAGAAACCGGTAGGTGTGGCAGGGTCATGCATGTAATCATGCATGACCCTGCAGAACTACTGAGTTTTACATATCCAGCAGGGTCATCCGGAGTACCGAATAACCCTGCCACAACTTTGCATGAAGAGTGTAGTGATTGACACTGATATGTCGCTGATTCAACCCCCACCCGGCCTCCCCTTGGCAAGGGGAGGAGAAATACAGGGTAGGCAAACGGTGCCAGTCTGGAAGTTGAGTTTTGCAAAGTGAGCTGCCTGTTAATTGCGTTGACATGGGTATGACACCTATTCAACTAAGACTGCGAACAACTGCTGCAATCGCTACAGCAATCGTCCCTCGACCGGGAAAAGATTAAACTCGCTGCCATCAGTGTCAAGAATCGCAAAGTATGAAAGAGAGTCCACCGATGCTTAACTATGTCAGTCTATCGTCAATGTGACATGTAAGTGTCACTACGCACCAGTTGACGAGAGCACCGCGAGCCGACATCCGAGTGGAGGGAGTGAAATGCCAGGGGCCAAGTGGGGTTGGGTTGCCTTCATCGGGGCAATCAGCGTGCTTTTTGCCGCCAGCCAGCAGGACCAGTCTTCCAGTATCAAAGTGACGCAACTATTAAGGCAGGAACTGAAATCCACCATGACGGAGCGGGATCAGTTGCAAGGCACTCTGAGCCAATCACAGGAACAGGTATCCCTGCTGACCGAATGGTCGCAGCAGCAGGAATTGCAGCTATCGTTCAATCAGCGCGATCTGAAACGGGCTCAACAGGAAATAGAAAAGCTGCGTAAGGAAGTTTCCAGCATCAGCCAGGATCGCAATCAGCTTCAGCAGTCGCTGGCAGCCTTGCACCTGGAACGAAGCCAGACCCGCCGGAGCATTGATCAGCTCAAGCAGGGGCTGCATCAACTGCTACAGCAGACGGAAGGTGTTGCAGCCTCGCTGTCAGGCCCGCCTGCAGGTTATGCACAAATTCTATTTGAAGAAGAACAGCCCAGGCCTTTATCTCTGCAGGCACAGGCAATGCCCATCAAGCCCGTGCAGTCCTGGGTTCAGTATGCCGATGAGCCGTTGAATGAAAAGCAGTAGAATACTGTGCTACTGCTTTCGGTATTCCGCAAGCAGTGCTGGTTGTGCAATGTATCGCATGACCCAGTACTGCTTAACGAGTAGGTGAGGCAGTGCTACGACTCTAGCGCTGGCGATAATCCGTGTCGATGATCAGTCGGTCGACAGCTACATCTTCCCAGGAGTAAAGTTTAAAGCGCTGACCGTCTGGCCTTTTAGTGCCGTCCTGAATCACGAGCAAACCCTTGGGAAACAGAGGACCAAGAGGACGGTTGGTGACCTCCAGCCCATCGGTTTCCGATACCTTGCCGAGTTTGCCTGCTGCAGGATCAATGGTGCCGATAAAGGAATTGTTGGGGCCACGATCGTAGATTTTGAAGGTATTGTTCCCCTGGCTCGATAAGATCACGTATCCTTTACCTCCGGCCGCATAATAGATCGTGACACCTTCACAATCGGCAGTAAGCCCGTGCTCACCGACTTTGGCAATAAGTCGACCTTCGTTCCCGCCATCTTCCTCTGCTGAGAAACGCCAGAGACCAACGTCTTCTTCAGAGACATAGAGGGCACCTGTTTCCTGGTCGGCCACACACCCTTCGGCCTGCGATGATACCTGGAAGGTGCGAACCCTGTTCCCACGCACCTTGCCATCGCCGGTATCCTCGAGCACATATTGTTCATACTTTCCGTTTTTGTGATTTACGAAGAAGTAATGCTTGCCGGTCTTGCGGCTGAAATAGGTACAGGAGCCATAGCCAACATCACCATCAAATACCTTGATTCCCTCGGGTCCGGTGATTTCCTCCAGGGTCCGGGCAGTCGGGTTGATCTTCCAGACTCGAACACAGGGATTCGTCTTGTCGCGACAGACGCTGATAGCCAGATCGGTAGGTTTCTGGCGCAGAGGGAACCCATAAATGATATCGACGTTGTTTGGATGTGTGGTGGGACTTGCCACCCCAAGCTGGCGTCCATCCAGTTGGAAGAGATGCATCCCGCCCTTCTTATTGGTGCCAAGAATAAGGCTTAATGCCGGGTCGCTGGGATGTATCCAGATAGCGGGATCATCAAAGCTGTCTTCTGTAGTACCCGACGACACCGTTTCGAATTTTGGTTCTGGCCGGAGCAGTACACCCTGGCGATCGGCAGCTGGGTTTGAGTCTTGTGGAAAGAGTAAACCTGCAGAGCAAGTCGCAACTGCCATCAGAAATATGAACATTCGAAGCATAAGAGTGAGCCATCCTGGTAAAAGACATCGGCCCGCACAAACGCGGGCCGGAAAGAAATTACAGCATTATCCACTTTTGATGAGTCTGGCAGGTATCATTAATCACGTCCGTCAGTCTTGATGATTACGTCAGGTCATCGCCAGAGATGTACGGGTATTCTTCACCCGGTGACTAGTCATCCAGGAAATTTACTTCACCGCCGCGAGCTGTGCACAGAGCAGCAAACGCCCGGGCAGAAATCGTTTCCTTGATAAAGCGAATCGAGCCATCGCCCATACATACATTGACACCACCTGGGTGGAAGCTGTAGGGTTCGCTATCATTGTTGCAGTTGATAATGGCGTTGGCCGTCGTGCGTGGTGCACTTCCGCCATTCACGTTGCCAGTGTTACTGTTGCATCCATCCACACTCATAACACCACCATCGGGACTGGCCCAGCCGAGCTGGTCTGTGAGCGCAGGTGCCTGATCAACTCGAGGTGAATTTCCTACCCTGCGCCAGTTATTAGGTCTGCCAGCATCTTCAACGAACAGGATGGTGTTCGACAATCCATCAAAAACCGACATGATTGGTGTGTTGATAGTTTGCTTCATCGGGCCACCCAGAGAAGCTTCGCTATCAGCAGTGATTCCAGGTGGATCAATGATTGGGCTGCCTGCACTATCCGCAATGGTCAAGCCATTTGCACGGTAAAAGCGATATCGCACCTGGCGAATGGCTGCATAGTCGCCAGGACCAAAAAAATCGCTTGGAATCGATGCCGAGCCTGGCCCGGGGCTGAAGGTCGTGGTGAAGGCGGTATTCGCTGCTCTTTCGGAAGGGGAAGTGGGGCAGATGAAGACCTTGAATTTAGCCTTCGCAACATCCAGGTTGGACAGTCCGCCTAGATTGGGGGTGGCGTCGCTCCACCGTTTGTTCGGGTCGTACTGCTTGGCAACGTTATCCTGCTCGATGTACGGCAACACCAGGTGTGTCCAACAGCGGTGCTTGTCGTCAATCTTTGGACCTGCTGGAGCAAAACCTCTGGCTGGAGGCAGCTGGCTGCTGTAGTCACCTGCGTAATTGTGCATCGCGATGCCAAATTGTCGCATGTTACTTTGGCAAATCATCTTGTTGGCTGCCTCACGTACTTTTTGAATGGCGGGCAGCAACATGGCCATCAAAAGGGAAATGATCGCAATCACTACCAGCAATTCAATCAGGGAGAACCCTGCTCGACGTCTTGATGGGAAACAAGTGTTCATCCTAAGCCTCCAGCAGATTCGTCAAAAAGAAAAGGAGTTGTTTGGCAGTTGCCAAACACGGAGTTGATGCTAGTCAAGCAAACTCAGCCATACTCAGTGTGCCGATCC
Source organism: Planctomycetia bacterium (assembly GCA_016795155.1). Taxonomy (NCBI): domain Bacteria; kingdom Pseudomonadati; phylum Planctomycetota; class Planctomycetia; species Planctomycetia bacterium. The sequence continues at coordinate 89,993 of JAEUIE010000027.1, forward strand.
ATAGCAGCAATTGGACCACTCAGCTTCGATCGCTGCCGGTCAAAAACTATTGATGCTTAACGGCAACGAGATTCTAGGACTACTGCTGTCATGCAACCGAGAAGTGTCAGTAAAGGTTTTGTGTAGAGTTGATGTAGACTGCAGGCAGTGAGGATACCGCGGTTTGCGTCTAGGCACGCTAGCTTTTTGTTGGGCAGAAGTTGAGAAAAGGTGGGTGTACTGCTGCTGAGCGACGGTGCCTCCGAAACACGATATTCGATAACCGTTGGGTGTGTCACAGCGTAGAGTTGCGAGGCACGTGTGCTCTCGCAACATATTAGACAGACGCACCAACGTCGCGGGATCTGTTGCAGCAGACCTAAGGAGTTGCAGCATCACTCTCCGGCCGGCCTGCGGGGTGTGCACAAATCCTCTTTGAGGAAGACGAACCAAGGACTTTGTCTCCGCAGGCTTTGCCAGCCATACCGATGCAGACCTGGATACAGTTTTGCGGATGAGCAGTTGAATGAGAAGCAGTAGGGCGGGTCGAGCGATAAAACCTTGAAAAAATGGTTAATACGCTGGATCAAGCTCGCCCCGCCTTGCAATTGCAGGCGTTGATGGGGCGAGCCTGGTTTCGCAAGTGTTTTATCACCAGAGACTTGGCGCTCGATCCATCCTACTCGGCTAAAACAGGCTAGAGTAATTCACTGATGTGGTCGATTTATTCAGATTTACTGTATTTTAGCTCTCAAGAGGCTGCGTTTGTAGCATTTCTCTTGTATCCCAACATGCTGCAAGCTAAATTGCATTGTGAGTGAATTGGCTGTAGTTTGCACTGGAGCATTTCATGGCGATCAACGATAGCACGGAAAAGAACTTGATCCGATTGAATGATCAACAATCGGGAAATAAGGATCTTGCAGCAACTGCAGGTTCTGGTGCAGTCATCCAACTTGGAGCAAATTTGCAGCTAGACCTGACCGGTCTAACAGTTGAGCAGCAACAACAGTTAAAAATAAAACATGCAGAAGCCATGATTGGAGTTAATAAAAAGGCGCAGGAACTTGTTACCGATGCAGGTGCATTGAATCATGCTCTTGGAACAATGGCACATCATACTGGTGAAGTTGCATCTTCCGGGCAAGACGTGACGATTACTCACACTCAAGATAGCTCGCTTGGGCGTACCGAAATAATTATGGGGACAAGCGACGCAGCAAAAAAAGGCAAACTGACGTTGTCTCAAACTAAACAACGTGGAAGTGGTTGTTCTCTAATGATTGCAGCTATCATAGCAGGTGGTCTTGGAGCATTTATGTGCATAGCAGTGTTCTCTTCCTGGTAGCATCTTGAAATTGGTTTGCAACGCCAGTCCGAACTAAATTCGTTTTCAAAACCAGTATGTTAAAGCTGCTTTAAAATGAACCGATGTCAACGATTAATCTAACCATCAGCGACGACATCGAAGCTAATAGAGTGCTCGACTCTTTAGCAAGCCAGTGCGGACACATGACGCCAACCGACCGGGATCAAATTATTTCACAAATTAGCACCATCATCTATGACTTAGAGCAACGTGGTAAGGACTTAGCATCCCTCGGCAGCCAGTTTAGGACAGTCAAAACTCTTCAATTATTGGGTTGCAAAATCCAGATCTCTGCTACCTACGGTAACCCAAAGTATCGTTCTTTATTCTCGTGGTTACGTTCATTCCTTCCATGAAAATGAGCACATCATTCAATGAGCCGTAAGCAACTCCAGGATGCAATTCTAAAGATTCTTCAGAATTCTCCACTCCCATTAAAGGCGAGAGAGATTAGAACTTCCATTTGTCGAGAGCTTGATCTACCATCAATCACGGTAAAAGACATCAATTCAATTCTCTACTCTGAACTTAGGCATACAGCTGTAAAGGACGAAGAACATCGCTGGAAGATTCAAGCTCAGCGTTCGTCTGCAAAGTCAACATTCAAGAATAAAGGTTTAGAACAAGCACTACAACACATTGATGAAGCGAAGAAGTTGTCTGAATTATTAGGAGGGACAGACGCTGATGTGAAACAGTATCTATTCAGTTTGTCTGAAAGCGATCTTTCCGTGATCTTGAACGAATATGAAAATCAATATGGTGCAAGCAAGAGAGAATACGCAGAAAATATACTACCGCTCTGGCGAACTGGACGCAGAAAAATGAGTGGCTTGGTTGCAGAACGACTTTACAATCTATTACCGCCGAGAATGCCCTTGCAGATTAAATATGACATGGTGCAAACACTTTGGAAAAAGTTCAGCCCGAGTTCGAAGGCAAGCTATGTTATTGGACCAGACTGCGACCCAACCTTGGCTTGCAATATTATTGAACAGCATCTTCTTGAGAGCATTTCGAAGTACACAATCCCCCATGAGCTCGAAAATCGGTTTAGCTGGCTTTCTGCAGGTGATGTTTCGATACGACAAGATTTGCTGAACTATTTTCTTGAGAAGGAAAGAGCCTTAATTATTGAGGATGCTAGTAATCGAACCAAAATAATCATGAAGCATCTTCAACAACACGGGCAATGGACGGAATGCATCAAACAAGAATACACACTATGTAACCAGAGATTAGAAATATTCTTTGACAAATCTGCAACAGGAATTATGGAGGGACGGCCATGTCCTTCTAATTCTCAGCAACTTGTGGACAAGCAACATCAAAAGATTCCAGAGAGCAGTGGTTGCTTAATGTTGTTATGTGTTATCCTAGTGGTAGGGGCAACAGCCTGCGTTTGCATCGTCGTAAATTGGTTCTAAGAGCAATTGATCAACGTGAGTGATTCGCAGCTTGTGATACCCAGCTATTGAAGGATAATGATGCTGTGCTAGAAATATTAATTCAACTTGTCCTGGTCACGCTTATTTCTCCCGATGAGATGACATGCAAAGTTGTTGGAATTACTGATGGAGACACGATAGTAGTGTTGGATTCTGAAAAACAACAACATAAGATTCGGCTCGAAGGCATTGATGCTCCAGAAAAGAGCCAGCCATTCGGCTCAAAGAGTAAGGATGCGTTAAGTACATTGATAATGGGAAAGGATGTAACGATTCGTTGGTCGAAAAAGGATCGTTATGGACGCATACTAGGAGACGTTTTTGTTGGTGAATTACACGTTAACCTAGAGTTAGTTAAGTGCGGCATGGCCTGGCACTTCAAGGAATATTCGAGCTCAAAATCGTTGTCAAATGCTGAAGCTGAAGCCAGAAATTCAAAAAGTGGTTTATGGGCATTAAATAATCCAATCTCGCCTTGGCAGTTTCGGAAAGACCGTAACATACCGAATGAAAATGCTTCAGTTAAAAAACCTACTAGTCCAAATGGATGGAGCAGAACATCTATAGCATTGGTTTGCCTACTCCTTGTCGCCACTTTCATAGGTATTCGTCTGAAAGCAAAAAGTTTATTCGGCAGAATTAGCTAAACAGTGTGGGTCGAGCGAAACAGCTTCGAAACGATACTGAAGTCACTGAATCAATCTCGCCCCGCCTTGCGATTGCAAGCGCTGATGGGGCGAGCTTGGTTTCGTGGGTGTCTTATCACCTGAGACTTAGCGCTCACCCATCTTACTCGGCACATCAAGGTAACGCCACCTTGCGGAAGGTGAACTGCACGGGCATTTCCTGGGGGGTGGTGGGGATGGTGAGTTCTACTTTCCAGGGTGAGGGGCTGTTGGGGACATTGCGGAGGAGCCAGTTGGCGTTGACGGTGCTGCCTGAATCGGTGCGGATTTCCCGGCCTACGGGTGTGATGATGTTGGAATCACTGCGTAGTTGCAGCTTGAGAGAGTTGAACAGCCTGCTTTGATGGCTTTCCCATTCGCGTGTGCCGGGGGGATATTGCACTTCGGTGGAGAGTTCCCAGGTCTGGCTGGCGGAGTTCTTATCCACGCGACGCAGGATTGCAGTGATGCCGGACTTCTTTTCCTGAGTGTTCGGCTGGCAGGGCATGGTCATGGTAATGCGTCCCGGGGCGAGCCAGGCTATGCCAGCGAGTTGCACTTCTTCCAGATGCGTTTGCGTTCGCGGCGGGCGAGGCAGGCGAAACTCCAGCACCTTGATCGGTTCTCCTTCGAAACTGTAACTCGTTGCAGGGCTGCTTTGTCCAGCAGGCTGCAAGGCAATCAGCAAAGGAACTAGTCGTGGCTCCAAGGCCAGTTCTACTTGAAGAATCAGCCTATCCAGCGATGCGTCTTCATAGGCCACGATGCTTCGACGCAACAGCCTGGCCCGCCAGGGGCCACTGTAGGCGATGTAGGTTGCTGTAGTGGAATCGATGCTGGATAACTCTATCTCTTCTGCTTTCAGCTGCACCGATAGCTGGCACTGCAAAGTAAGAAGATCGAGCAGTTCCCAAAAGGTCTTTTTACCTGCAGTCAACTGAAACTGCTTATCAGGCCATTGAACAGGCAGATTATTTCGTGTTGTTACGCGATTACCTGTCTGGTTCAGCAGTTGCAAAACCTGTGCTGGTGACTCGCCACCTTGAAGAATCACCACGCTGGCTTGAGGAGTTGCAAGCGAGGCTGGTTGCAGCAGAAGTGCAGTGAGTAAACAAAGCATTACGAGGGGCCTGTGGATTTGCGGGGTGCTACGGGCTGGCTCAGGGCCATTTGGCGAATGATCAAAGTCATTTGCCGTTGTAACTGAACTTGCCGGGCGTAGAGCAGGAAACTGACCGCGATGAAGGACAACGTCAGCAAGTAGAGAAGCAGGTTGGCACCGACGCCGATGCCGAGCCAGCGGGCGATGTAGGTGAGGGAATCGGGGAAGAGAATGAAGCCGATGGCACTCAGCCAGATGGCGGAGCGGAACAGCGGGCCGGCGAGGTTGGTCTGCAAGCGGTAGTGTCTGACCCACTCCCAGAGCACCAGGCACGAGAGCACAGTGACGGCGGCAATTTGAAACAGGTTCATTTGATCATTCTCCCGAGCAGGAGTTCGCCTGCAATTTTCACAGCGTGTAGCGATGATTGTCCCTTGGCCAAGGTGTCGGCGGTGTAGCGGATGGTGACAGGTACTTCGACATAGCGTAGGCGATGCCTGCGGATCTGGTCGAGAATTTCTGAGGCATGTGCCATGCGATCCTGGAGCAGGTTGATCTTCAAGGCGGCTTGTCGTGTGAGAGCGCGAAAGCCATTGTGTGTATCGGTCACCCGCATCTGGGAAACGATGCGAGTGAAGAGTACGCCTGCTTTCAGAATGAAGCGACGAGTCCAAGGCATGTTGACGGTGTTGCCGAGGAACCGCGAGCCAAGTGCCACATCAGCCTGGCCGGTTTGCAGTGGCTCAAGCAGCCTGGGGATTTCAGTGGGATCATGCTGGCCATCAGCATCGAAGGTGACGAGGTAGTCTGCACCTTGTTGCAAGGCAAAGGTGATGCCTGTCTGCAATGCTGCGCCCTGGCCACAATTGATAGGATGCCGGACAACCCACGCCCCAGCATCGTGGGCCACCTGGCTGGTAGCATCGGCGGAGCCATCGTCGATGACTACGACCTGCCGATAACTTTGCATTAATGTGTGCAAAGTGTTGCCAAGCCGGGCTGCTTCCTGATATGCCGGGACGATGATCCAGATGGATGGAGAATGCATGGCCATGTGAAAGTATTATAAGGTGTTGTTGCAACAGGATATATGATTTCACGGTGGGTTATGATAAACTAAAGGAGGGAGAATGCTCCTTCCTGCCATTTGGGCAATAATGCTCAGCGTGTTATTGCTTGCCTTCAGACCGTATCTGGTTGAACTCATGCGATTATTGATCCTTTCCCTGATCATAACGGTGGTTGCAGTATCGATGCAGGCCCAGGAGCCGCCGAAGGCGACCAAAGCGCAATTGCAGCATTTTGAGAGCAAGGTTCTGCCTATCCTGAAGGAAAACTGTTTCAAATGTCATGGCGGGCAGGCCAAGATTCGGGGCGGGCTGCGCATCACTTCGCGGGCAGACATTCTGAAAGGTGGTGATACCGGTTCTGCGGTTGATCTGAAGAAGCCTGCCGAGAGCCTGTTCTGGAAAGCGATTCATCATCAGGATGGCTACGAGATGCCTCCTACAGGCAAGCTTGCCCCTGAGAAGCTGGCCGTGCTCGAACAGTGGATGAAAGATGGCATCCCCTGGTCCGATTCGGTCAAGCTTGAAACTTCGAAAGAAGAGCACAAGGCAATGGGCGGCGTGGTGACAGCGGAATCGAAGAATTACTGGGCGTTCAAACCGGTCAATTCGCCAGCGCCACCGGCGGTGAAGAACACTGCATGGGTGAAGACACCTATTGATGCGTTCATCTTGGACAAGCTGGAAGCAAAGGGCATTCAGCCAAGCCCGGCTACGGACAAACTGGCACTGATCCGACGGGCTACCTACGACCTGACTGGCTTGCCCCCAACACCTGAAGAGATCGACAGCTTTGTTAACGACAAAGACCCTGCGGCTTATGAGAAGCTGATCGACAAGTTGCTGGCATCGCCGCACTACGGCGAGAAGTGGGCACGGCACTGGCTCGATGTGGTGCGCTTTGCGGAAACCAATGGCTACGAACGGGATGGCCCGAAGCCTTTCGCCTGGCGATACCGCGATTATGTCATCCGCAGTTTGAACAGCGATAAGCCTTATGATCTCTTCATCAAGGAACAGTTGGCGGGTGATGAGTTGCCGGGCGAGAACCCTGATGCGATTATCGCTACCGGTTTCTACCGGCTTGGCTTGTGGGATGATGAACCAGCAGACCCGAAGCAGGCCCGGTTCGATGAGATGGATGATATTGTCGCGACCACGTCGCAGGGCTTTCTGGGCATCACCATGAACTGTGCCCGGTGTCACGATCACAAGATCGATCCAATCCCGCAGGCGGACTATTACAAGTTGCTGGCTTTCTTTGCTGATGTGGAACGCTTCAGTCTGGATCGGAATGTGCGCTCGCCTTACAACCTGACCGATATTTCTCCGCCGGAGAAACGGGCTAGGTATGAAGCTGAGTTCACGGCCCGGCAGGCCAAGCTGCATGCGTTGGAAAAGGAGATGACCTTCCTGGAAGATAAGATCATCAAGCGTATGCCTGAAGAAGAACAGCGAGCATCCGAAGGGCTGGATCGGCCTGAGGTGATCAAGAAACTAAACAAGTACTGGAAGGAAGATGAGAAGCAGCAATATGAGACGTTGAAGAAAGAACAGACCCAGTTGAAGCGTAAGCCTGAGCCGGACCGGGACCTGGCCTTATCTGTGAATAAGTGCAAAGTGAATCCGCCTCCCACGTTTGTGATGGTGCGTGGATCGCCTCATTCTCCTGGTGCCCGCGTGTCTCCAGGCTATCCCAGCGTGCTGGCCGATAAAGACCCGGAGTTGCCTGCACCTTCGAAGGAAGCCAAATCGAGTGGCAGACGAACCGTGCTGGCCAACTGGATTGCCTCGAAGGACAATCCGCTGACAGCCCGCGTGATAGTCAACCGCATCTGGCAGCATCATCTGGGTAAAGGCATCGTTGCCAGTTCCAACGACTTCGGCAAGTTCGGTTCACCACCTACCCACCCCGAATTGCTCGACTGGCTGGCCACCGACTTTATGACCCATGGCTGGAAGATGAAGCGGCTGCACAAGTTGATCATGATGTCGAATGTGTATCAGATGAGTTCCAGGGTTGAGGGGGCAGGGGTGAAGGCAACCAATCTCCCCTCTCCCTCCCGGGGAGAGGGGCTGGGGGTGAGGGGTTCTTCAAGTGGAGCGAATGCGACCACCATGGATCCCGAGAACAATCTATACTGGCACTTCAACCCTCGCCGCCTCACTGCAGAGGAAGTGCGTGACACCATCCTGTCGGTCAATGGCACACTCAACATGAAGATGTATGGCCCCAGTGTCTACCCGATCATCCCCAGGGAAGTGCTGGCGGGGCAATCGATTCCGGGTGATGGCTGGGGTAAGTCTTCGGCGGAGGAAGCGGCCCGACGCAGCATCTATGTCTATGTCAAGCGTTCGCTCCAGGTGCCTATTCTGGTGAGCCATGATCAGGCTGATCCGGACAGCAGTTGCCCGGTGCGGTACACGACGACGGTGCCTACCCAGGCCCTGGGCATGCTCAACAGCGAGTTCACGAACCAGCAGGCGGAGAAACTGGCCCAGCGCGTTGCGAAGGATGTGCCCAGCGATGTGAAGGGGCAGATTGGCCGTGCCATTCGTCTGACCACCGGTCGTGTTTCCACGGAAGCGGAAATTCAGAAGGATGTTGAATTGCTGGAGCGGTTCAAAGCCAAGCATGGCATGAACGAATCCCAGGCCATGAAGCAGGTGATGCTGATGCTGCTGAATGCGAACGAAATGGTGTATGTGGATTGAGCTTTAAACCTGTGCCACACTCCAGCGGTACTCCGCTGGGGTGTGCTTCGAATAACAAGAATCCACACCCCGCCGGACATACTGGCGGAGTGTGTACAATCAAAACAACGAACTAGACTTAGGGTGAAACCCATGTCCCAATTCTGTCACCGTACCCGTCGTGAAGCGTTGTGGGAAACAGGCTGTGGCTTCGGCGCAGTTGCTCTCACCGGCTTGCTCTCCAGCGACGGCTTCTTCAACAAGCTGCAGGCGAGCGATCAGTCGGGTAAGTTCGTCAATCCGCTGGCACCCAAGCCACCGATGATTCCCGCCAAGGCCAAGGCGGTCATCTTCCTCTTCATGTACGGCGGGCCGAGCCAGGTTGATACTTTCGACTACAAGCCCAAGCTCTATCCACTCGATGGCAAGACCATTCCCGTCAAAACCTTTGGTCGGGGTGGGCACCGCAACGAAGGCCGGGCCGTCGGTCCCAAGTGGAAGTTCAAGCAGTACGGCCAGTGTGGCAAGTACGTCAGCGATCTCTTCCCGAACCTCGCCCAGCATGTCGATGACATTGCTTTCATTCATTCGATGTATGCCGAGTCGCCTATTCACGGCTCAGCGCTGTTGATGATGAATTCAGGCCGACTGCTCTCAGGCCATCCATCGCTCGGCTCATGGATCAACTATGGCCTGGGAAGCGTGAATGAGAATTTGCCGGGCTACGTGGTGATGCTCGATAATAAAGGCGGGCCGATCAGCGGACCACGCAACTGGGCATCGGGCTATATGCCTGCCAGCTTCCAGGGCACCATCTTGCGTGCAACCAAGACTCCAATCTTCAATCTCGATTTGCCACCTGGCATGACTCGTGCTGCCCAGCGCGATCTACTCGACAGGCTGCGTGAGAAGAACAACGAACACCAGCGTGGCCGGGAAGCCAACAGCGAACTGGCGGCACGCATTGCCAGCTATGAACTGGCTTACAACATGCAGCAGCATGCTCCCGAAGCGGTCGATTTCAGCAAGGAATCGGCAGAGACCAAGGCACTCTATGGCATCGATGGCTCCCGCACGGAAGACTTTGGCCGCAAGTGCCTGCTCGCCCGCCGACTGGTGGAACGGGGCGTGCGGTTCATTCAGATTTACTCAGGCGGCGCCCACAATGACGACAACTGGGATGCCCACACCGACATCGTGAAGAACCACACCAAGCACGCGGGCGATACCGATAAGCCGATTGCCGGCCTGCTGGCTGATCTGAAACGCCGGGGCCTGCTCGATAGCACGCTGGTAGTCTGGGGCGGCGAGTTTGGCCGACAACCCACCGCCGAATACGCCCAGGGTACCGGCCGCGACCACAACAGCTATGGCTTCACCATGTGGATGGCAGGCGGCGGCATTAAAGGCGGCGTGAGCGTCGGCGAAACCGACGAACTAGGCTCCGCTGCCATCAGCAACCGCTACCACGTCAAGAACCTGCACGCCACGATTCTGCACCAGATGGGGCTGGATCAGAACAAGTTGTCTTACTTCTATGGCGGCTTGGATCAGAAGCTGGTGGGGGTAGAAGGTGCGGAGGTAATTGAGCAAGTGGTGTAGAGGAGTTGAGTGCCACAGTTTGCGTAGTCGCTAACGGTGCCGAAACGGCGTCACACGTGCACCCGCGTAAATAAACAGCCATTGTCCTAGGCCGTGTTGATTGAATCTAGCCAAGATGGTAAATGATGGTGCGAGATTAGGCAAGGAGTAAGCCGATGCATCGTCATGAGTTGACAGATGAGCAGTGGGCCCGTTTGGAAGGTTTGCTTCCCGGTCGTCGTGGTGGA
>JAEUIE010000028.1 GCA_016795155.1 Planctomycetia bacterium
GGACTGGGCAACAACCAAACACAACTACTCGCTGCCATCGCCAACTATCAACTTCTGCTGCGACATAACCACCGCTGCGGAAACAACAACGGGCAAATACAATGGATCCTCGATGCACTCTGAATTACCGGACGGCCTCTACACGCAAACCGTGGCACCCGACTCGCATGACTTCAGATATTAATCCAGTTTGAAAGCTTCTGGCTTGCTGCCAGCGTGGCGTTTGGATTCACTCATCTTGGATTCGATGAGCACTTTACCTTCACGTTTGAGAACCATGTTCTTGAAAACCATCTCGCCAGTAGCCAGTTTTTCATAGTCTGAAAATTCGGCGTCCTGTGTTACCTCTTTCCAACCCTGGAATTCATCCTTGACCTTATCGGTGCAGCCAGCAAGGTAGTGAGTGTTCTTGTCAAAATGCAGAGTGACGTCCCGTTTGCCTTCTCGGGATACCAGCACGCTGACGACTGACTTGCCAGCAAATGAACGTTCACCCAGCAGTTTCAGTTTAAAGGCTGTATCGTTTACCAGTGGTGTCAGACTGTTCACCCAAAGCTGATAGAGTGAATGGGTTGTCTCTTCCAGCTTCTCGCCTTCCACCATGCGTGATTGCCCCATGGCGCTCTCTTTGGCCTGATTGCCGTTTTGAATAAAGACGATCTCTATCTTCTGCCCCTGGAATTCGCCTTTCATCTCGAAACGGTATTTGTCGGAAGGCTCGAATGTCCAGTAGGAATCGTAAACAATGGATGCACCGCCGAAGTTCATCTTACCCTGCTCGTGCCAGGTCTGGTAATAGGGCTTGCCATCGTTGGGAACGCCCATAGCAGCGATGGCTTTCTTGACAACACCCTCTGCTGATTCCTGTGCAGCTATCGCTGATGTTGCGATCAGCAGAAGGGACAAGCTCGTGAAAATGCGCATAACAGTCTTCCTTTCTTCAATGGTTAATCAAACTGTGTGGATGCAGTATCCTGAACGTGTTTTGCAATGCCTTCATCGGTGTTACTGATCGGCCCATGATGATTCGCGGCCAGGTAAAGCACCGAGAATGCATGGTAGCCCGGAAAGAAATTCCGCTTCGATATTCCCAGTGTAATGATTGGCTTGGGCTTTCCGCGCTGAAATATGGTGCATTTTCCCTGCTCGATAGAAAAACCTGAAATATCGTGGTAGGAAATGGTTTGTTCAGGCTTCCTACCATACCAACTTCCTGGAATGTAACGCAGTTGATCGTGCTCCAGTGTAACCAGATCGGCCCAGGGAACCGATTGACCGCCCTGCACTGTCTGTACCATGCGATTGCCTATGATGGCAGCGAGCGAATCACGCAGGACATCCAGAGAAGTGTCCACGTTCTTGATCGTTGTGCCGAAAACCATTTTCGGCTTATTGAGTTCAGCCCGGGGAAAGAAGGTCATTTTCAGATGGGTGCCAAGGTAAGCGCCGTTGTGATAATGCTTGGTCGCGGAATAGGTGAACTCATTCAAATCGGTGTAGAGCAATGTGTGTTCACGAAAAACGCCTCGCTGGTAGAGACCAAACTCATGACAGCGGAATATCGTTTTGAATGTGATCCAGGCGGCGATACTCATCAATACTGCGATGGGAAGGAAACAAATCGCAAGAATCAGCATGACTTCGCGCTCATGCTTGTCTGCACCACCTGCCGCAATAACCACAATAAAAATCAGACTGGCTGCCAAGAGGAGTCCCGCTACGACGAGCAGAGATATGCCAATGCTTTTTTTGGGCTTTCGTTCGAAGATGATGCGGCCAAGCTGACCGTCCGCAACTGTTATGTTCTGGTCGCCTCGCTTTGCGAGTATTTCTTCGATGAGCAGATGAAGAATGTGTGCGTTGGCAGCATGGATGGGAATAGCTGCAAAAGCTTCTTCTTGGCCATTCCTCCAGAATTTGAGCTTATCTTCGATAGTCTGCACTGCCACGATTTCGGACAATGGCGTTTCCGAATCTTCCGATTTCTGGTTGCGAATCAAGAGACTTGAATTGGTAAGTTCCCAGCCTTCACCCAACACGCTCTGGTTTTTGAGGCGTTCACCATCAGCCCGATCCTTGAGCAGTTTGACAATGCGAACGATGAACTCATCAGCGGGATCGACCTGTCCTACCTTGTACTTGCTCTTCATCTCAATAAGTTCTGGCTGATTGCCGCTGGCAACGACCCAGACACGGAAGGTTCGCGTCGTGGAAGTGTGGTTGCCGTTTTCAAAATTATCCTTGTACTGCAGGGCGATGCTGACAATGTCATCGTCGCTGAATGTTCTTTCACCAATGTGATCGGTGATGGTAAAGCGATGCGGCTCGGTTGTCAGCCACATCAGGTTGCGAACGCGTGTTGTTTCGATGTAAAAGCTGGCAAACAGCAGCAACAGCCCTGCCCCGCCCAGGCTGAAGCCGATGACGCTGTTGTTCTTGATCACAGCCAGCACAATTCCGACAATAATGAGCAGCACGCCGCCGCCACCGGTCAGATAAGCAGGCAGACGGGATTCACTGCTCCGAATGAGGATACGGTCACTCATGATGATGTTAGTTCCTTCATCCAATTTCCTCTGTTATGATCTTGCGTAGTTTTACTGGAGATTGCAAGTACATCCCGGACCGGAATCATGTCGAACAAGCCTTTCCTGACAGCGCACTGGCATACGCTGGTCATGCTGAATTATGTGGTTGCCCCGGAATTGATCCAGCACCTGGTACCGGCTGGAACAGAATTAGACACCTGGCAGGGACGCCATTATGTCAGCATGGTGGGATTTCGTTTTGAACAGACGAGAGTTCGTGGCTGGGCTATCCCGTTTCATCAGCATTTTGATGAAGTCAACTTACGGATGTATGTTCGTAAACGTGATGCAAACGGCTGGCGGCGAGGCGTTGTGTTTGTCAAAGAGATTGTTCCAAGATGGGTCATCGCAACAGTGGCCCGAGTTGTTTACAACGAGAACTACATCACCTTGCCGATGCAGTCCATTGCCAAAACGTCCACAGAGGATCAAAAGGGAGAAGCGAAATATCGATGGAAATGGAACGGTCATTGGTGCGAACTAGGGGCAGATTTCACAGGCCAGCCAGTATTGCCTTCTGAAGGCTCGGAAGAACAGTTTATCACTGAGCATTATTGGGGTTATGTAACCCAACGTCATGGGAGCGTGGTCGAATATGAAGTCAAGCATCCTTCGTGGCGTATCTGGAAGGCTGATCGATCCTGGCTGAATGGGGAGTTGACAGGCCTTTATGGCCCGAAGTTGGAAGAGATAGTGAAACAGCCCGCTGCTTCTGCCTTTATTGCTGAGGGATCGGCGATCAGTGTTTCACGAGCAGCCAAATTGCCAAGTGTATAGTCATTACCAAGAAAATCGAAAAAAATGAATAGTCACTTTGTTCCTGTTACAATGGCGAAAGGAAAGAGGGGGATTCAATGTATCCATCAGGACTTTGGCGTGGCTTCTGGGAACAGCAATATTTCGGCAGGCAGTTCATGGATGATTTCACGTTGAAATTTCACAACGGCAGCATCAGCGGCGGTGGAAAGGATATCGTTGGCCTGTTTGTCATCAAGGGTGAGTATGACCAGGGGCAGATTTCCTTCGTGAAGCAGTATATCGGCAAACACAAAGTTGTTTACACCGGGCAATACGATGGCGAAGGTTCCATCCATGGAACGTGGGTGATACCAGGCGACTCAAAAGGTCCTTTCTCGCTATCACCCAGTCCCTACCAGGCCAAGGCTGATGATCCCATCCAAGAAATTGGATGAGATGTTACACACCCATCACATGGTAGCCACAATCTACATAGAGCACCTGACCGGTAATACCGGAAGCTAACGGGCTGCACAAAAACAGGGTTGCTTGTGCCACTTCATCAGCGGTAATGCCTCGAGGCAATGGACTCTTTTCTGCAGCGTGCTGAATCATCTGCTCAATATCACCAATGCCCTTGGCAGCTCGTGATGCATAGGGGCCTGCGGAAATGGTGTTCACCCGAATATTATCTTTGCCGTAATTGAACGCAAGTTGCTTGGTATCTATCTGCAATGCTGCTTTGGAAGTGGACATGCCGCCGCCGTAGTGGGGCACGACGCGCTCGCCTCCGATGTAGGACAGGGAAACGACGGATCCGCCTTGAGTCATTAGTGGAGAAATCGCTCGCATTAGCCCTGTCAATGAGTAGGCGCTGATGGAAAGCGCCTGCAGGTAAGCAGCCCGGCTGGTATCACGCTGTGTTTTCTTCACTTCAGAACTGAAGGCAACGGAATGAATCAGGATGTCAACACGTGGGAAATCTGCTTTGATTTTATCGTGCATTCCCTGCAGCGAGAAATCACCATGCTTGGCGTAACGACGGTCGGTGCGAGTTTTTTCGTCAACATCGGCCATCGTATCGTAACTGACATCGCAGGGTACCACTTTATCGACCTTCAGGTTGCCTTTTCCAAAGGGCAGAACCCGGGCCTCAGCATCCTTGTCGTTGCTTAAAAACATCTCCACAATGCCGGTGACACGTGGATGGACGGCAAAAATCAGCCTGGCCCCGGCAGCCTGCAGCGTTTTGGCAATAGTCCACGCAAAGCTCTCATTGTCGGAAACACCGGTAACGAGTGCCACCTGACCTGATAAATCAAGAGGAATCATGAAACCCATCCTTGCCTGAATACTGGTAACATGATGTAAATATATTGTTGGGATAGTAGATGGCTCGTTCTCTGGTCACTTGGAGCATGATCTGATGGCGGAGGGATCCACAAAACCGGAAATGCAGGTAGCCATCGGCATTGTGCGCTGGGATGATCAATTTCTCGTCGGCGCTCGCCGTGAGGATCAAACTTGGCCAGGCCGTGATGAGTTCCCCGGCGGAAAAGTGGAATATGGCGAAACGATCGACCAGGCCGTCTGGCGGGAAGTGCGTGAAGAAACAGGCATCGATATCCGGCTCATGAACTGGCGACGGGAAGTCATCATCCCCGCTGGTCATAAAAATCTGCGACTGGTTTTTGTACTCTGTGAGCCAATTGAAGACATTGAGCCTGATGCTCCGTTTCGATGGGTAAAACGAAACGATCTGTTGAAACTCGAATTTCCGCCAGCCAATATGCCTATTCTGGAAGAGTTGATTAAGCGAACGGATGAATCGGTTTACTAACAGTCATGGAGTTAAGCTGATTTCTGAAAACATACATCAACAATGATAATCACCAGCATACCCACACTGATCACGCCATTCACCTGGAAGAATGCCTGATTGACTCGTGACAAGTCGTTGGGCTTCACGATAGCATGCTCGTAACAGAGCAGACAAGCTACCAGGATGATGCCTACCAGATAGATCATTCCCAATTCAGCGATGAAATAAAGAATCAGTAAACAGAGAACCATGCAGATATGGCTCAGGAACGCAACACGCAATGCGTTGTTCACTCCAAGGGCTGCAGGGATGCTGTGCAGTTTTGCTTTGGTATCAAAGTCAACATCCTGAGTGGCATAGAGAATATCAAAGCCTGTAACCCAGAAGAGTACTGCTAAACCTAATACTACTGGCGTCCACGAAAGTGAACCTGTGATGGCCAGCCAGGCCGCAATCGGTGCCAGCATGAGTGATAAACCGAGCCAGACATGACACAGGGCGGTGAATCGTTTGGTGAAGGAGTAGCCTGCGATAAAGAGCAGCACTGGAATACTGAGAATGAGGGGCCAAAGGTTCTCGTTCCAGACCCAGAAATGGATCGTTGATATCACAAACCCGATGGCTGAGAGTATCGCAAACCAGGTTACAGCCTGCACGGAGAGTAAGCCTGCGGGAAGATGGCGTTTTTCGGTGCGTGGATTGGCTGCATCAATCTTGCGATCAACCAGGCGATTGATTGCCATCGCCCAGGTGCGTGCAAGAACCATGCAGGGGATGATACCAGCAATATCGATAAATATCTCAAACGGTTTTGTTCTGCCTGAAGCACGCCAGGCCAGAACAGCGCCTGCCAATGCGAAAGGCAACGCGAAGAGTGTGTGGCTGAAGCGGATCATTTCCAGAAACAGACGAACCTGCTTCAGCCAGCCTGATGAGTTATTCATCAAAAATTCCAAAGCCGAAGCCTCGACGCTGCTCTTGTTCTCGCTCTTCTACCGCAGGCTTTTCTTCGACCGGTTTGACTATGGGTGCAGGTGAAGGTTCCACAGCAGCCACAGCTATTTCGGAAGGAACATCGTGTGATACAGGAGCTTCTTCAAAAGATGCGAATGAAACCGATGCATCAACCGGCTCAGCTTTACGGGGGGTTGCAATATCATCGAACGAAATCGGCATGTCTTCAATAACCGTGGGAACCGTTACAGGCTCTTCGTTGGGTTTTTCTTTACCCTTGCCTCGCCGACGGCGCTTCTTGAATTTGTCTTTCTCTTCGGATTCGGGTGCAGCCATATCTTCGGTATCAATGACTTCAGATTCATCGACCTGCTTTTCAACAACCGGTCGTTCCGTCGTTTTCCTGGATTCAGCCAGGTTTGCCATGACTTCATCGGCGGTCGAGTTGAAGGGGCTGCGCTGAGTACCTGAGAATTCTGCAAATTCATCTTCAAAAGCTGCGGACTTTTGTTTCCCCAGAAACTGGCTGGTCTCTTCTGCAAAATCCGAGAAGCCTTGGAATCTGGTTTCACGAGGCTTGATCTCTGCTGCGATTGGCCGTGTCGCAGGGATTCGTTCCAGACCGACATCACGTTCTGGCCGGGCAGCGATGCCTCGTTTGGTTGGGGTTCCTTTAACCGGAGCACGGCTGGGGAGCGAATGTGTCTCCTTGCCCCTGGTGCGAGGGCTTTCCTTTCGGACATGCGGACTAAGCTCAGCACCAAAACGAACTACGCTGTAGGTGCCGCGTTTAGCGTCTCTTTCGAGTTCAACCAGTCCCTGAGCTTGTGCATCTTCCAGCAATGCCGAAAACGTCGCGAACCCATGATAGGTTTCGTTGAAGGAAGGCTTCTTCCGCTTCATAGTCTCCTTAATCATGGAAGCCCAGAGCACTTCCTTGTTTTCGCGACGCAGGGCCACGCATGCTTCCAGCAACAGTTCCAGCGCCTTTCGCTTGGTATCGGGCACAGGCAGATTGACCTTGGGAGTATCAGCCTTCTCCACTTCCAGGTCTTCGTAATAGATGAACTCATCACAGTTATCGCGAAGCAGATCACTGGTCGAATTGCTCATCCCCAGGCCGATGACGTGCTTGCCCATTTCCTTGAGCTTGGAGACGAGCGGGGTAAAGTCGCTGTCGCCTGAAACAATGACGAAGGTATCGATGTGAGGCTTGCTGTAAGCCAGGTCCATGGCATCGACGCAGAGGCGAATGTCTGCAGAGTTCTTGCCGGTCATGGACCGTTTCGGAATTTCGACCAATTCAAAGGCCGCTTCATGTAACGATGCAGTGTAAGGAAGATAACGACTCCAATCTGCATACGTTTTCTTCGAGACGATTTTTCCCTTTTCCACCATTCGCTTGAGCACACGCTGGATATCAAAACGATCCGTGCGGCGAAAACCCTGAGCAATGTTGTCAAAATCCACAAATATCGCCAATGCGCGTTCAGACTCGTTAGGCATACTTTCATTCCAGTTACTAGATCAGGCAATTATAGTTGCCAACGTGTGAGAAAACAGCAGGATTTTGGTCTGATAAACTCCTGCAGGAATTATTGAGCGTAGGGTAAATCATCTGACATGGATGACGAATACCCTCGATAGCAAGCATGTTTCCTCGAGACAATGTGGAGCCAGCAGTTCGAACAATGGGCTTGGCACAAAGAACTGCTGGCTCTGCATGGTATTTGCAGCAACTCTAAAACCGAACGGCAAAGCCAGCACCCACAAAGAAATCGTCTGATTGCTTGTTCAAACCTACGCCAGCGCGAATATCATACTGGAAATTGGGCGTGAATTTATAGGTAAAACCGCCATCAAAGAAGTAGTATGGGCCAATGTCTGGTGCATTGCCGCTGAATGGTTCAATGCCAAACACTTCCATGTAACTGCCCAGTTTTTCAGTAAAGGCATAACCAACCGTCAACGACTGGGCGAGTTCCAGATAAGAGTGCCCCGAATCGGTTACTGCTGCATTTCCCTGGATGCTTCCACCCATCGAAATCTTGTCCGTGATGTCCCAACCAAAGAGGTAGTTCATACCAGGCAGTGTTTTACCTGTTGTTGTATTGTCTGAGCCAGTCGGGACGGTTGCCTGGATGATGAGCGCTGATTCAGGCATGTATTCTTTTTGTTCAGTAAGGGCTAATTTGACACCTACATAGAGGTCTTCCGGCCCTTGTGAAACAGCACCGGGCATATGAGTGCTGGAATAGTTCTGGGCGATTCGCCATTCGAACCAATCTGCAAACATACCAATGCGGAACAAGGCTTCTGGATAGGAATGCTGATTCTGAACTCCAGCTTCACGGTTTCTGCTATAAGTGTATCCTGATTCAAGCTGTATTCGGTTGCGACCTACAGTGGAACTCGCTTCTGTAAAGTCTGGCCTATCAGTGGCAATGACATCATTCTCAGGTTCGTTTCCGTTTTCAGAATCACCATTGGAATGCTTCTTGTCATCCTTCTCCCCGTTCTTTTTGGGCACTTCCCAGGATAGCAGTGTCTTGGCGCCCAACGCTGAAAGTCGCGAATCGCAGCAATTGTTGTCAGCAGAGTGTTGACATCCAACAATACTAATAAGCATCAAACACAGAGAACTTAACAATAATGCACGAAACATGGCAGTCCTCGGAATTTGACTAAACAATAATTGTCATTATCCATTTTTTCGGCATTCTTTATTGTTTTGATGAAGCTAAATCTCAAACTTAGCTTGACCTAATTTGTATCTGATTCGGTTAGGCCGAATTCCTGCATCTTTTTGTGAAGGGTATTGCGGTTGATGCCTAATCGAGTGGCTGCCTTGGTCTGTATTCCTTCGCATTCTTTGAGTACTTGCTGAATCAATTCCTTTTCCACACCGCCAACTAGATGATCATACAGCGTAGTCGATGAACTACGTGGAGCCTGCAGGCCTGTCTGAATTAATCGTTGAATCTGGTCATCCAAGCTGGCAGCTTCTTTCTTTCCGGTGCGAAGCTGTCGTTGTCCCAGCTTGGAATTGGGAGTCAGTAAGTCCAATGTTATGATAGGCGTCTGGGCAAGTACCACGGCCCGCTCCACAGTGTGTTCGAGTTCACGAACATTACCAGGCCAGCGGTGTGACAACAACCACTCCATGGCCTTCGGCTCAATTTCCTGAATGGTCTTGCGATTTTCCTGGGAGTACTTTTTGACAAAATGATCTATCAGCAGGGAAGTATCTTCAGGTCGGCTTCGCAGTGGCGGAAGATAAACGGGCACAACATTCAGACGATAGTACAAGTCTTCGCGAAAGCGATGTGCATCTACTTCATCTTCCAGATGCTGGTTGGTGGCTGCTACCACGCGAACATCGACACGTATGGTTCTGCTTTCGCCAACGCGCTCAAATTCTCTTTCCTGCAAGACCCGGAGTAGTTTAACCTGCAACTTGGGGCTCATGCTGCTGATTTCATCGAGAAAGATGGTGCCGGTATGTGCAGCTTCGAATCGGCCTGTTTTATTATCCAATGCACCAGTAAACGCACCTTTGACATGACCAAACAGTTCGCTTTCAAGCAACCCTTCGCTAAGCGCTCCACAGTTCACACGAATGTAGGGTCCATCCACTCGAGGGCTATAGAGATGTATAGCTCGGGCCATCAGTTCCTTGCCAGTGCCTGTTTCTCCCACCAGCAAAACACTGGAACGTGACGGAGCGACTTGCCTGATGCGTTCCGCAACCGACTGCATGACGGGGCTTTGCCCGACGATATTGTTGAGATGAAATGGCACTGACTGATTCGATGAACTGGACATGTAGTCATGATATATCGGAACCGCTGATTGCTAGGCTATTGCATGATGAATCCTGCTCAAGGAGCTGACGGCCATGCTTTCAATATGCGTGCTAACATCCATTTCTCTTTGTGGTTAAGTGCTGCAGGACATCATCCTGCGAGTTGTGTGCAGCAAGATGCAAGCTCAGACACCGACCTTTCAGGGGATGGGTAGATTTTGAAACGCTTTGGAATCCACTACTTTCGCCAACTTACCAGTTTGTTATGTCATTTTTTCAAAATGATGATTCTGACAGGATTTAGGTCACATTGCTCTCGACAGAAAAGAAGTGATGTATTATGTGCCCCTCGCTTGAAGGCTGCTGCAGGCGGGCGACGCTTCACTGGTGGGGACAGGAAAGGCAACCGCTTTTTCTGAAGGAACCTTAAGGAGCGTGCCGATAAGTACGAGCAGCATCGTCGCGCACTGTGACGATATCGGGGTGTTGGAGCAAGCGGGGTTGGGCGCACGAGGCGCAAGCCTGGCGACGCCGGGGAATCGAGGGGCCAGGGACGGTCGACTCGGGGGAATTGATCGTCCTGCTACGGTTTTCTTGACTTCCTGTCATCGCACGCCCGCCCAGGCTCTCCTGCCTGGGGAGGAATGCATGGTAACGCACGTAGAGCAGGACGTGGGACAACTCTGGCGAGACTACCGCACGGAAGCCACGTTAGATCGACGTAATCGCCTGCTCGAGCATTACTTGCCACTCGTCAAGTACAATGCCGAACGCATCTGGGCACGATTGCCTGATGGCGTGGAACTGGACGATCTTATCAGCGCGGGCACCTTTGGACTGCTGGATGCCATCGAAGCGTTTGATCTGGATCGTGGCGTCAAATTTGAAACCTATTGTGTGCCCCGTATCCGTGGCGCGATGCTCGATGAACTTCGCACAATGGACTGGGTTCCTCGGCTGGTTCGCAGCAAAGCCAGCAAGCTGGAACATGCACGAAAAGCACTGGAAGTAGCATTGGGCCGTCCACCGCGACCAGATGAACTGGCAGAAAAGATGGGCATGTCCATCGAAGACTTTGCCAAGCATGCCAATGAAGCCAGTGCCGTCGGCCTGGTAAGTCTGAATAAGAAGTGGTACGAAACTGATTCGTATAAGGATGTCCGCGAGATTGACATCCTGGAAGACAAGAAAGCGGAAGATCCAACCCACCGCATTCAGAATCGCGACATCATGAAACTGGTTACCCGTGGTCTCAGTCGCAATGAACGGCTCATCATCATTCTCTACTACTATGAAGAGATGACGATGAAAGAAATCGGGCAGACGCTTGATCTATCCGAAAGCCGGGTCAGCCAGATGCATTCGAGCATCGTGAGCAGATTGCAAAACATGCTGGCATCACGACGGCCTGAGTTTTCGAACTGACATAGACTAACTAAATGTGTAGTTTTAAGCCCATGCAATGCCTTGCATGGGCTTTTTCCTTTTATTCTCATCATTGCATTTCAAATCCATCAAATGCCTGTTTGACGCTAGATCATACGCTATAATGCCACTGTCCTACCTTTAGTCCCTCCCTCCAAGGAACAGTCATGAAAGTGCGCGCCTTGATGTGGACACTTATGTTAATCAGTGTTGCCACGTTTCCCCTCTCAGCACAGCAGCCGAAAGCTCTGCATCGCTCACCACTCGATGATTACATCCACAAAGCCGACCCCGTATATGGCTGGGAAGTAATCAAATCCATTGATGGTGAAGCTGTAAAAACTACCATCATCAAACTGCGTTCCCAAAGCTGGCGGAATGAAAAAGAAGTCAACCGCACTGTGTGGGAACACGCGGTTGTCATCAGCAAGCCGAAAAAGCTGACCAGCAAGACGGCATTCCTGATGATCGGCGGGGGCAGCAATGAACGCCCCATGCCAGACAAAGCCGACGTGATGACCTCCATGATCGCTGCCAGCACCGGCAGTATCGTGGTGGAATTGAAGATGGTTCCCAATCAACCACTGATTTTCAACAACGATGGCGTGAAGCGCGTTGAAGATGATCTGCTCGGTTACGGCTGGGCCAAGTTCCTGGAAACCGGCGACGCTACCTGGGTAGGCCGCCTGCCTATGGTCAAGAGTGCTGTTCGATGCATGGATTGCATTCAGGAATGGGCACAGAAGGAAGGCACACCTGTAGAAAAATTTGTAGTTGCTGGCGGTTCCAAGCGAGGCTGGACTACCTGGCTGACTGGTGCTACCGATCCACGCGTGGAAGCGATTGTTCCCATCGTGATTGATGTGCTCAACAGCGCTGAATCGATCAAGCATCATGGCGAAGCGTATGGCTTCTGGGCCATGGCTATCGGCAACTATTACCAGCACAACATTCTGCAGCGACAGGATCATCCACGCATGCAGGATCTTTACAAAATTGAAGACCCTCTTTCTTACAAGGATCGACTGACTCTTCCCAAGTATGTTGTGAATGCTGCAGGCGATCAGTTCTTCCTGCCTGATTCTTCCCAGTTCTATTACGACGAGCTGAAGGGCGAAAAGCTGCTCCGCTACGTTGCTAATGCTGATCACGGCCTTAAGGACAGCGATGCACTGCAAAGCATTACTGCCTATCATCACATGGTGATTAATGGCAAGCCACGTCCTGAATATTCCTGGACGTTCGAGCAGGATGGCAGCATCAAGGTCAAATACAAGACCCCGCCGAGCAAAGTTGTTCTCTGGCAGGCCACCAATGCCAACACCCGCGATTTCCGTGTTGATACCATTGGCAAAGCCTACACCAGCACTGAACTGAAGCAGGAAGCAGACGGTTCCTTCGTCGGCAAGATCACTCCTCCCGAAAAGGGCTGGACTGCGTTCTTTGTTGAACTCACTTACGATGTTGGTGCACCGTTCCCACTGAAGGTAACCACCAGCGTCCGCGTACTTCCTGATGTTCTGCCTCACAAAGGCGCTGATCTGAACAAGATGAAGTATGAAGGTGAAGTCTTCCCTGAGAAGATGAAAAAGCGATAAGACACGTATTTCTCAGAACTATCAGGCCGGGTTGAAGCTTTTTCAGCCCGGCTTTCTCGTTGCTCCAGTTGATGTCTGACTGCATATTCAGCACGACAATTCCGATAATAACGATATTGATCAACCAGATCAGACGTTGAAGTAAACCGTTAGAGTCTGCCTGTCTTATCTGGCTCGCATTTTCGACTTATTCCTCAGAATACGTGGATTAGAAGTGAACTTGTCAAAAATGCAACGTCCGGAATTTCGTGTAAAGTTGTCTGTGATATCAGAATTATTCAAGTTGTTGACCATCAGACAGCCCGTCGGCTTGTTGCTGCTCATTTCGTTTCTTCTCACCACTTGCGGATGCCTGTTTCATAACAAACAGATAAATTCTCCCACTGCTGCCGGGCTGGAATCCAACTCGCTTCGCGACCCCAACACGCTGAATGAACCGGTTGAAGATATGTACCGTTCGTTGATCAAGAAGCAAACAGCATACTATGAACATGCTAATTACAATGTCCTCTGCCTTTCGGGTGGCGGCTCTTATGGAGCCTATACCGTAGGCGTGCTGACAGGCTGGACCCAGCGTGGCGACAGGCCCTGCTTCGATGTGGTAACAGGCATCAGTACCGGGGCTTTGATTGCACCGTTTGCCTTTTTAGGCTCTGCTTTTGACCCGACGATCCTGAGTTTATACACCAATGTGGAAACCCGCGATATCTACCGGATCAAAGGACCTTGTGGCATATTAAGCGAATCATTTGCGACCAACAAACCACTGCGCAAGATGATGGATCAAATGGTTCATCCGGAACTGGTGCAGGCAGTTGCACGTGAACACCAGAAAGGCCGCAGGTTGTACATCGGCACAACCGAAGCCGAAGGGAAACGGTTTGTCGTCTGGGACATGGGAGCCATTGCCAGTCAGGGACGGCCTCAGGATATCGAATTGATGAAGGAAATCCTGCTTGCCTCCAGTGCTATACCGGGAGTATTTCCTGCTGCCCGTATCCCGGTATACGTGAATGGCCAGTGCTTTCATGAAATGCATGTGGATGGCACGGTGTCGCAATCAGTATTCTTCAGGCCACCGGTGCAGGCCATTCAGCATCCCAAGCCTACCAATGTGTATGTGATTGTCGCTGGGAAACTGTATGCGGATTCAGCCAGCGTTTCGCCGAGTGCCATCAACATTGCTATTGAGAACCTGCAATCCTTCAGCTATGCCCATACGCGAGGCGATCTGGTTCGCATCTGGAGCATGTGCAGCATGGCTGGGTATGGCTTCAAGCTGGCTGCCATCCCGCAGGATTGCCCAGCTCCCAAATCAATGACCGAGTTCAAACCGGAGGAAATGCAGAACCTGGTACAGTCTGCCGTTCGCCAGATGCTGTCGGGCACCGCATGGAGGAGTACACCACCCGGCAATGAGCCGGGCGAGGAACCGCTGCTGCGAACGACTAATGAATTGATCCACCTGCCCCGATAACTACCGCTGATAATACTTCAAATACGGATTTTCCGTTTCCTTCTTCTCTTCGACTGGTGTGTTGATTCTGGTTAACCACAACGAGAGTCCACCAACACCGAGGGCGAGTGTCAATCCCAGCAAGCCGTTGATCCAGTTGCGTTGACCGATAGCCGGCAACAGCATCAACAGCACACAGAGCGGACTTAACAGCAACAGGACACCGCTGGATATTGGCACTTCTGCAAACTGCTGACCTGAAACCAGTAAGCCCATCAAGGTTACTGCAAGGACTCCAGCGACAGCCTGCCAAGTGGTAAGTGGCCACTTGATGTGTATAAAAGCCAAAACGCCAAGCACAGCTCCAAATGCAACGCTGACCAGTCCCAAACTGGCGGAGCCACTCAATGTCAACAGCGCCCCTGCCAAACCTGCAATCCCAGCCCAGGTTCCCAGCGATAACCAACTGATAGGCAAAGGCAACGAGAGCAATGTCCACAACAGTGTCAGAATACTGGTGATGGCTGATACCCACATCCATCTGGGTTCTGCGACACTGGTTAATTGCCAGGCCAATGCTGAACTGACTCCGGCCCGACAGATAATCAGCAAGATATGCTTCCATGCAGCTCTGGATGATCGCCAGAGTGTTTCCATCGGCACTACCAGCACGGCCAGCCAGGCAAAGTAATGAAGTCTGCGAGTTACATCGGCAGGCCACCAATCAGCTTGGCCGCGAAGCAGCCAGTCTGCTGCCGTCAAACTTCCGCATGCACCCATGGCAAGCAACATTGCCGACACGACAGGCCACTTTCGAAGCAAAACTGCCAGGATGTATCCCAGCAGCATAACGCCAACAGGAATCACCACCAGCTTCATGGCCATCGAACTTTCAAACGTGCTCATGGTGATTCCTCTCTATTACTTTGTTAGCGATTACTTGCGAGCGCCTTCGACACTGATGAGCAGCCAAACGCTGTCTTCGAGCATTTCAGGCATGAACTTGATGCCGAAGTCGCTACGCTTGATGGTGAAGTTAGCTTCAAAGCCCTGTCGGTAATCCTTGAAAGGCGATTCGCCTTCTCCGGTTTTGGTCAGGGTGAAGGTGACGGGTTTGGTAACGCCGCACATGGTCAGGTCGCCAGTTACTTCAAACTTGCCACCTTCGACCGCTTTAACGCTGGTACTCTTGAAGGTGCTGGTAGGAAATTGCTTCACGTTGAAGAAATCTGGCCCTTTGAGATGCTTGTCGCGATCTGCACTGTTGGTATCGATGCTGTCCGTCTTTATTTCTACAGTCAGCGTGCTCTTACTGGCATCCGCAGAATCAATCAGGAAACTGCCTGAAATCTGGTTGAAACGGCCATAGGTATAGGAAACATTCAAATGCTTGATGCGAAACATCACGCTTGAATGAATATTATCTACCGCGTATGGATTAAGCACAGCATCGGTTGCCGGGATAGGGGAAAGTAACAGCGAAGTCAATAATGCAATCATCTCTAACCTCCTGAGTAATGTTGCTGACAGGACCATTCCTGCAACAACCTGAACAAACTATTCTGATCGAATGGCTTCCAGCAAATCGATCAGTGCCTGCAATTGCGATGCACTGAGCATCTTCAATTGTTCCTGGTGTTTTTTTCGAATTGGCTGATCCAGACTATCCAGCAGTTTCAAGCCTTTCGCTGTGATTCGCGTGGTGACGACTCGACGATCAACTGTGGAGCGTTCCCGTTTTGCCAGGCCGGTTTTCTCCAGACGATCGAGCAGCCTGGTCAGATCAGGATCGTACGCGACCATTTGTTCTGCAATGTCATTGCAGGAAACGCCAGCCTCGCCATGCCCGCGCAGAATACGGAGTACGTTATACTGGCTGCCGGTTATCCCCTTTTCCTTCATCAGGTTGATGAAAGATCGGGAAAGATGCTCTGCCG
Source organism: Planctomycetia bacterium (assembly GCA_016795155.1). NCBI lineage: Bacteria > Pseudomonadati > Planctomycetota > Planctomycetia > Planctomycetia bacterium. Next base: position 16,324 of record JAEUIE010000028.1, read on the forward strand.
TCCGCATGATGTTGAGGTACACTTCCTCTTCGATCAGGTCGAACGGCTTCTTTTTGCATAACTCAACCTGTAATTTACCAGCCATACAGGTATATTATTCGTTATGAGGAATATTGTCAAGAGGAGTATTATTGCGATGCCGTGGAGCACGATTGTATCGTGCTATGCTCTCTGCATCGGAAATTCCTTTCACGATGCAATCGTGACCCACGATCTACCGAACGATCGAATCCCACAACCAGCCTCGAGTGGCTGCAGCAACTGTGAGGATCAAGCCGGTCATCAGTAACATCATGATGTGAGACGGATGATCATTTCACCACTGGGCAACCTGACGCCAGGATCGCTGATAGCCTGGCCGGCGACGAACAGAAACGGGCAAGCCGTTCGACCAGCGCTGCAGAGCGCGATGGGAATCTTTCCACGCTTCACGCCCAGCAAACCAGTCTTGCCATCTTCGGTAGCTTCGAAAGTGATTTGAAAGCCAAGTCCATCGACATAAAACTGCCGGGCTGTTGCAAGGTAATCGACAGGAAGTATGGGGACGGCACGTTCCAAATCTTGCTCCGGAACAGACACTAGACCACTCGATCAATATGCTCAAGGCTCAGAACACGATCCAGCCGATCAGAGAGGAAGTCCAAAAGTGGAGGCAATGTATCTGTCCATTGAACCTTGGTTTGTGCTTTTCTGCGGTAAACTTTAAGCATGCCGATATCGGTTTTGAACGTTCGCAATGGCCTCAAGTCAATGATCTCTTTGACTCCATCTGGCAATGGTTCACCTAATAGTCTGATCGAGCAATAACCTTTTGGTCGTAGTGACAAAATGCCACTGCAACCATCTATACAAATGCTCTGTCCACCACCGTAACTTTTTGGATAACCTTCAATCTGATAGGAATAGTCAAACTGCAGCAACTCGTAATCTCGTTGAATGGCTTTGAGTAATTCGGAAGCCGCTGCAAATAGCTCATTGCCCTTGCGATAAACCAGTGATCCTTTCGGGATTCCACCAGCAACAGTATAATTCTCAAACACACCAAACGCTTTGGTGAAAGCTCGCCCTTCTACAAATCCCGGTCCTGCCGTCAACATCCAATCACGATGGGTGATTTGAATACGATGGGAAACATCGCCATCACGAATGATCGTTGCTGAATCCGAGGACATACATTTCTTCACATTATGGTGGTTAGGTTCTTAACACTGTTACACATGTCGCTAATCTGAACACCCTTCTGCCAAGGAAGATGGGAGAACGAAACTCTTATTCTGTTAGACGTTCTTCTCCACCAACGCTTTCATCTTGCTGAGTCCCTTTTCGAAATCTTTGCCAATCATTTTGTCCATGTTCATCATCATGCAGAAGATTTTTCCGGCGAAGCTATTGTTCCCCACCATGCCCCAGACGAGTTTGGTTCCGCCTGCAACGGGTTCCAGTTCGTAGATGCCTTGATTCTTTGCTGCGAAAGGTTTGATGAATTCGAGATCGATCACGACTTTCTTATCGGGCACCACTTCCTTGATTTCCATTTTACCCTGTCCGACTTTGTTGTTGCCTTCCCAGGCATACTTGGCGCCAACGCCTTTTTCGCTGCCTGAATGGGTTCGACTCATGTTGGGATCGAGCTCCTCCCAGGGTGACCAATCCATCCAGCGACGAAAATCGGTCAGCACTTCCATGATTCTGCCGGGTGGCGCTTTCATCTCCATGCTTCGTTCAACGCGAAACTGATTAGGCTGCATGGCCGCCAGGATCAGCAGCAAGACAATCAGACCAAGAATGATTCCGAGAATAATCCAGACGATAGTCATGTGATGTTCCCCTTAACTGATACCAGTAGCTCTTAAATCTTAGAACCATTCAAGTGAAACTTTGATTAACACTATTTGAAGCGGTTTAGATGCGGTATTTCAAGCAAAATCGCAGGTTCAGCTTTACACACAACAACATAAGATCATATCAAATAATGACTTATGTCGTTTCGAGGAGAGGCGTATGGTTTGAATCCTTGTGATATACATTAATCCTTCAAAAATTCCCTAGCCCCAACTTCTTGCGCCATCGGTACCTTCGGCACAATCGTTGCCAACTTCCAAGTTAATCCTTGAACATGGCACTTCGTCAAGTTAAGATGCCAACCCTCAGTCCTACTGAGGTTCAGAAAAGAACCGTTTCGGAAGACTCGCCGATATCGATGAGTCAGGGAAAAACCTTTGCATGGATGCAACTAATGTTGCTGTACACTTTATTGCTTGAACGAAGGACGTTACGATAAAGAGAGGCCATAGGAAGTGGTCATCTCGTTATCGATTCGTCCTTTTTGTCATTATGGCAAAGGATAAGCCACATGAAAATCAGTCGCCGCTACACCACCGCCGGGCAGGATCCCTATTCCGCGATCAAGTTCACTCCGCGGACCAGCCGGATCACCAACCCCGATGGTTCAGTCGTCTTCGAGATGAAGGATATCCTCATCCCGGAAGGCTGGTCGCAGGTAGCGGTCGATGTCATTGCCCAGAAGTATTTCCGCAAAGCCGGCGTTCCTCAAACTCTCGAAAAAGTTCCGGAGGCTGGCATTCCCGCCTGGCTGCAGCGATCTCAACCTGTTGATGGCAAAATCGACGGCGTGGGCTACGAAACAGATTCCAGACAGGTCTTCAGTCGCATGGCCGGTTGTTGGACCTACTGGGGCTGGAAGGGTGGCTACTTCGGCAACAACGAAAGCGACGCCCGTGCTTTCTACGACGAGCTGTGTTACATGCTCGCCATGCAGATGGCTGCACCTAACAGCCCACAGTGGTTCAACACCGGCCTGCACTGGGCCTATGGCATCGAAGGCCCGGCACAAGGCCATTCCTACGTGGAGCCAAGCACCGGCAAGCTGACCAAAGCCACCAGTGCCTACGAACGTTGCCAGCCTCACGCCTGCTTCATCCAGAGCGTCAGCGACGACCTGGTGAATGATGGCGGCATCATGGATTTGTGGGTACGCGAAGCGCGTATTTTCAAATATGGCTCCGGCACCGGTTCCAATTTCTCCATGCTGCGCGGCGAAGGGGAGACACTCTCCGGTGGCGGCAAATCATCTGGCCTCATGAGCTTCCTGCGCATTGGTGACCGCGCTGCTGGCGCGATCAAATCGGGTGGCACTACACGTCGCGCAGCCAAGATGGTGGTTCTCGATCTCGATCACCCCGATATTGAAGCCTTCATCAACTGGAAGGTGATTGAAGAACAAAAAGTTGCCTCGCTGGTCGCAGGCTCCAAGATTACCAAGCGTTCGCTCAAGAACATTCTTGCTGCCTGCCAACCTGCAGCAGCGGGCAATGTCAAAGACCGTTTCGACCCGGCACAGAACCCGGCACTCAAGAAAGCCATGGTCGAAGCCAAGCGTAACTGCGTGGCCATGAACTATGTGCAGCGCACCATCCAGCTTGCCAGGCAGGGTGTCACGGGCATGGAGTTTGTCGAGTATGATACCGACTGGAACAGCGAAGCTTACAACACGGTAGCAGGGCAGAACAGCAACAATTCTGTTCGCATCACCAACGAGTTTATGCAGTCTGTAATCAACGATTCGATGTGGAATCTGTATGGCAGAGTGGAAAGGGAAAAAGCGAAGAAGGAACACCGCGACCCCAAGCCGAAGAAATCGCTCAAGGCAAGGGAACTGTGGAGTGAAATCTGTGAAGCTGCCTGGGCCTGTGCCGACCCGGGCGTGCAATACGACACCACCATCAATGAATGGCACACGTGTCCGGTCGATGGGCGGATTAACGCGAGTAATCCATGTAGCGAATATATGTTCCTCGACGACACCGCCTGCAACCTGGCGTCGTTGAACTTGATGACCTTCTTCAAGAACGACAAGTTCGATATCGCCAGCTATCGCCATGCGACTCGTCTGTGGACCATCGTGCTCGAAATCTCGGTCTACATGGCCCAGTTCCCCAGCGATCCGATCGCTCAGAAATCGTACGACTACCGCACCCTCGGTTTGGGCTACGCCAATCTTGGCACCCTCCTGATGGTGCAAGGTATTCCCTACGATTCCGAAAAAGGCCGGGCGATAGCTGGTGCCGTCACCGCGATTCTGCATTGCCACAGCTATGCCACCAGTGCTGAAATGGCAGCGGAAGTCGGACCGTTCCCCCGCTATGCCCCCAATAAGGATGCGATGCTTCGCGTCATTCGCAACCACCGCCGGGCTGCCTATACCAACATGCAGGATTATGAAGGCCTCACTGTAAAGCCAGTGCCTCTCGATTCTTCCCATTGCCCCAGCGATCTGCTGGCTTCTGCCCGCGAAGATGCTGACCGCATGGTTGCTCTTGGCGAAAAGCATGGTTTCCGCAATGCCCAGGTCACTGTTATCGCCCCAACGGGGACAATTGGCCTCGTCATGGATTGTGATACCACCGGTGTCGAACCCGACTTCGCCCTGGTGAAGTTCAAGAAACTGGCCGGCGGTGGCTACTTCAAGATCATCAACTCTTCGGTGCCCCAGGCCCTCGAACACCTTGGCTACACGGAAGACCAGATCAAGAGCATCGAACGTTATTGCCGTGGTGCTGGCACTCTCGATGGTTGTCCGCATATCAACCTGAACACTCTGAAGGCCAAGGGCTTCAGCGACGAACTCATCGCCACCATCCAGAAGATGCTGCCCAGTGTGTTCGAGTTGCGTTTCGCGTTCACCCGCTGGACGCTGACTGATGACTTCCTCAAGGGCGCGCTCGGCTTCACCCAGGCTCAGCTCGATAACCCCACTTTCGACGTCCTCTCCGCTCTCGGCTTCACCAAAGCCCAGATCGAAGAAGCCAACGATTATGTCTGTGGCACCATGATGCTCGAAGGGGCTCCGCACCTGAAAGCGGAACACTACGCCGTCTTCGATTGTGCCAACCGCTGCGGCAAGAAGGGCCAGCGCTACATCGCTTACGAAGCCCACATCCGCATGATGGCTGCCGTGCAACCATTCATCAGCGGCGCGATCAGCAAGACGATCAACATGCCTCAGGATGCCCTGGTAGAAGATGTCAATAATGCTTACATGATGAGCTGGAAGCTGGCACTCAAGGCTAACGCCCTCTACCGCGATGGCAGCAAGCTGAGCCAGCCGCTCAACACCAGCAGCGACGATCTGGAAGAAGCTGAAGCCGAGGTTACACCCGAACCGATGGCCGCTGCGATGAAAGTCGCCGAGCGAGCCGTGCAGCGTTACGCGATGCGTCGTCGCCTGCCCGATCGCCGGGCTGGCTACATTCAGAAATCAAACATCGGCAACCACAAGGTTTACCTCACCACGGGTGAATACCCCGACGGCACGCTGGGCGAAATCTTCATCACCATGCACAAGGAAGGCGCTGCCTTCCGCAGCTTGATGAACTGCTTCGCTGTCGCCATCAGCATCGGCCTGCAGCACGGCGTGCCGCTGGAAGAATTCTGCGATGCCTTCCTCTTTACCCGCTTTGAGCCGAACGGCATGGTGCAGGGCAACCCGCACATCCGCATGACCACGTCGATCATCGACTACATCTTCCGCGAGCTGGCCATCACCTACCTGGGCCGCCACGATCTGGCCCATGTACAAACCGCTGATTCAGAAGACCTCCGCAGCGATGCCATCGGCGGCGGTGCTCTAGAAGGCGCGGGCATGACCAAAGCCGCCGCCGTCGCCACGGGCACGGTGCCGCAGCGTCCAACAGCTTTTGAACGTCCCCGTACTGGTCGCCTGAATCCTGTTGGCAATGGCAACGGCCACAACCCGGTTGCAGAAACCCGCGCGAAAGTGGGCGTCGTCAGCGACAAGAAAGCCCAGCAAGCCGAGAAAGTCCGCGTCGCCCGTTTAAAAGGCTACGAAGGCGACCCCTGCCCCGAATGCGGCTCGATGACCATGGTAAGAAACGGCACCTGTTTGAAGTGCGATAGCTGCGGGAGTACGAGCGGGTGTAGTTAGAGTAAATTCCATTTAGCCACCGGCTCTTCAAGCCGGTGGCGGGTTCGCGCGGAGTATGGAGAAACAACAACGATTCCCGAAAGGTTGGAACGCAGAGCGAGTAGCAAAACTGCTAGCAGTAGAAGAGCAATTGGCTGCCGATGATGCGACTGTTGCGAAAGAAGAGTAGACGATGGTGGCAGTGCCGAATCGATTGTTGCCTGCTGTAAGGAAATTGCCTGTTGACAGTACGAAGTGACAAAAGGCTATCAGACTTACCAAGCCATCAGCCGGTACCCGTTTGCTCTCGACATGTGGTTCGGAAGGCTCAAGGCTGGAGATGATCTGGCTCCGATTCTCGCTGCTAATCAGCACTACACAATGCAGCGGTTACACAATAGATTCCTCGTGGTGCGCGTACTGGCAGGGTGCATCATGATGAGGGAAAATCATGATTGTCTGGAGTATCAGACTCAAGAGACTTTGGGGCGTCTTGCTTGAATTCCTGTGAACACTTCGGCTGAGAAATTAGAAAAGTGCATTAGAGTTACACAAACCAACCCACAAGGCACTGTACTTCAACAGTTCTGATGGTTATATTTGATTACTGCATGCCGCCTGCTGACTGGTGAATAGTTTCGATGATGCGTAAAACCTCAAGTGCCCGAGGTGAATAGCCAGTCAGCGCACCCAGAGTGTGTCGCGATGTTTCCGTAAGGTCGTCTTGAGAAGTTTTCGATGAAGGATCAGCCAGTTAAACCGATGCCGGATACCGTGGTTGATCCAGCAATTCTGCATGGATCAACACGGGAAGGCACGGCTGACAACCAGTTGAAAACTGCCACCTCTTCGCAGGAAATTGTTCAGGCTGAAACTGCCACCCAGGCCAGCAGCGATTTCAAGCCTGCAGTATCGCCACTGCCGCTCCGCCGGTCCGAAATACTTTCCATTCCCGGCTACGAGAACTTTACCGAACTGGGTATTGGCGGCATGGGCGTGGTCTATCGTGCCCGGCATATCATGCTCCAGCGTGATGTAGCAGTCAAGATGATCAAGTCCGGCGAGTTTGCCGGTCAGCATGAACTACAGCGATTCCTGCACGAAGCCCGCATCATTGCCAGGCTGCGGCATCCAAACATCGTCCAGGTCTATGAAGCCGGTATCAGTAACAACAGCCCCTACCTGGTGCTTGAATACATGGAAGGTGGTTCGCTGGCCAAGCAACTGCGACATCGGCAGTGGACGATACCGGAAGCAGTTGCCCTGGTGGAAAAGCTTGCCTTGGGAATGCAATGCGCCCACAAGGAAGGTGTCATCCATCGCGATTTGAAACCTGACAATGTGCTACTTACACCTGAAGGCGAGCCTAAGATTGCTGACTTCGGTTTGGCCAAGCACGATCAGAGCGGACAAACGCAAACGGGTGTCGCGCTGGGCACGCCCAGTTACATGGCACCCGAACAAGCTGCAGGAAAAACTCGCGATGTAGGCCCGGCAGCTGATATCTATGCGATGGGGGTGATACTGTATGAATTGATGACCGGCCAGCCGCCTCATGTAGGTGAATCGCCGTTGGATACTCTGCAGAAAGTGCTGCATGACCCGGTAGAACCGCCTTCGCAACGCAACCCTGCCGTGCCTGCAGAGCTGGATGCCATCTGCATGACAGCGTTGGCGAAACAGCCTGAAAAGCGATTTGCTTCAGCACAATCGCTTGCTGAAGCCTTGGACGATGTTCGTGCGCAGCATTTCCCGCCCAAGAGGAAGTCTGGCAGTTTGCCCAGCGTCGTGGTGCAACGAAAATCACCGATCGCGTGGAAGCCACTTGTCTCCATAGCAGCGATAGTTGCAATCCTGGCTGTTTTGGGCTGGTACGGTTGGAACTACCCCTTCCAAAATAACAACCAAACCCTCAGCGTTCCCAGCAGCGACAAACTACCCGATCCTACCGTCCCGGCAACACCACCTGCAGTTCCCACCATAACCGCAAATCACCTGAAGCTGCCTATGGTCGAACCGCATGTAATGGCCTGGCTCGATCGGCAAGTCACATCTCTTGATCTCGCACAGAACAAGAAAAGTTATCTGTTCCGCCTGGGCAATGGCGATGAAGTGCTCATTCGACTGCAACTGGACGCTGGACGAAAAATATACTTCGATTCCATGCTTTATCGAGTGCGGGCTGACCGGACTTTCGAGTTCATTGCCGGACCACAGACCCGGATTGTCTTGCGTCAGGACAAGCTGGTGGATGGCGAGTATGGCCGCTTCAGCATGGAAGGACCGCTGGCTGACCTGATCATGGAACACAATGCACTCGGTTCGTTCCGCACCGAGAACGGAAAAACGAAAATCACCCTGCATGTCGGTCACAGCCCTGAAATGGCAAAAACCAATCGGTTGCTTGGTGAAGCCAGTGGAGAACTGCAGGTGAAACAATTCTCGCCCCTGACCAGTATCAGTGTTCAACAACCTGAATTGATCCGTGGAGATTTTCAACTGCTGTTTCAGTCTGAGAAGCCTCCAGAGTTGCGTGTACCTAATTTGCGTGTTGCATTAAACTTTGCAGAAATACGTTCCAGCTGGCTGGCGAATTTCAAGGAAGGGAAGACGTTTTCTGACATCGACATTGAAGCCAAGCTACCCGCTGATCTGAAGCCCACATTGATACCAATGCTGAGAGTTTTCGGTGTCCGCCATGTTCGCTTTTCCCAGATGCACATCACCAAAGTCGATGATCTGGCCGTAACGGTCTTACCTCCACATACTTTTTTCTTTGAGGGCAAGCTCACGTTGCAGGGAATGATCGACAAGGAATCTTTCGGATCGAAAGTAGTAAACAAGGATGTGAAGGCAGATACCGCCACAGCAGGCCTGCCCGCAGCAGTCATCAGGCAAGCCAGTAAGACGACAGACTGGCATCGTGATCCTACTGTTCCGTTTGCGATTAACGCTGACTTTGCCTTGAAACTCAGTGGCGAGTTTTTTTGGCCTGTCGATGTTAACAAACGATTCATTCTGAAACTCGAAATTCCCAAGCTGATCGCTGAACCTGCAGCAGAGAATTCGCAAAGCGCCCTGGTAGCTAAAGTGATGGAGAGTGGTGCAAAGGTGCTTCCCAAACTGCTTACTGATGGTCTGGTTTTCCCTCTTTCCAATGAATCGATTAATGCCGACTTGAATACTGTGCGTGATCTTAAAGTGCAATTAGACCAGAAGGATGGTTACTACATTTGGGAAGCAGCAGTAGTGGCGGTATTTACGAAGTGATTGATTTGCTCAATAACACATCAGGCAACGAAGTTGAAGGATTAGTCATGCCCGTTCGTTCTATTCTTCAACTTGGCAATCCACTGCTCCTTGAAAAATCGCAGCCAGTGCACGACTGTACATCAGCAATAATCCAACAGATCATCGAAGATCTCCGCGACACCCTGGCACATTTCCGCCAAATGCATGGTTACGGCCGGGGTATTGCTGCTGTACAGATTGGCGAACTGCAACGGATCATTTACATCCGCATGCAGCCAACTGGCTTTTGCGGAGCATTGATCAATCCTGTCATCACCTATGCAAGCAGTGAGACAATAACACTATGGGATGATTGCTTCAGTTTCCCTGATCTTCTGGTGCAGGTGAAACGGGCAACACGCATTACCGTCGCGTATCTGGATGAAGCAGGTCAGGCCCAGACACTGCAGGCCGAGGACGATTTGTCCGAATTGCTGCAGCATGAGATTGACCATCTCGATGGTACATTGGCCATTCTTCGAGCCATTTCTCCTTCAGCATTTGCGACGCGGGAAGAGTGGCAGAGGCGGTATCAACCAATTGACAATGTTTGAGTGTGCTTTTTTACCGCCAAGTCGCCAAGAAGCGCCAAGAAATTTACGCTTTCACTGTTCACTGATTTGCATCCCGTACCCAGACGGAAACCTTGCCGCCCAGGCAGCGGAAGTGGCCCCAGCCCTCTCTATTGGTAAGAACTGGCTCTTTGATGTGTTCCGTGACATCCTGGTATCGCGCATTCGGATGGCCGATGTCCATCCATTTTTCACCATCGTCACCATTGCTTATCAGCACAGCAAGTCCACCAGGATGGCTTGGAGTACCCAGGCGTGTCCAGCCGATGACATTGGCATGATCGAAATAGTCTTTCTGGGGGCCGTAAGCATAACCACTACGTGCAGCAAGGAATTTATTCAGCATCCATTGATGGGAAGGCAACTTGATGATGATTCCCTTGTCTTCGTATTCCGCACCGAAGTAATCGGGGTAGAAAACGCAGGGATAGCCTTCGCGGCGCAGCAGGATGAGTGCGTAGGCTAAGGGTTTGAACCAGGCCTCAACGGTTGACTGCAGCGCCTGCAGAGGTTGGGTATCGTGATTATCAACGAAGGTCACCGCCAGGATGGGCACCCGCTGCACCAGGCTGGTATCGAAGATTTTGCGAAGATCGTATTCTCGACCTCGCTGCCCTGCTGTCACAAAGTTGTAATGCAAGTTCACATCAAACAAGCTGAGTCGGCCTTCCGTGTTGGCGATGTACCAGTTCAGCGTGTCGTTGTTGGTGGTCCAGTATTCACCCACGGCAAAGAGTTCACGGCCGGTTTTCTGTTCGAGGGCATCAAGCCAATCCTGAAAGAAATCGCCCTGAATGTGTTTGATGGCATCAAGGCGGAAGCCATCCACGCCAATCTCTTCCAGCATCCACTCCCCCGAGTGTAACAGGTCCGCTTTCACTTCAGGATGATCGACATCGACGTCACTACCCATCAGGAAGTCGTAGTTGCCTTTCTCCAGTTCCACCTTGTCGGCAAAAGTTTTGTCCTTGATACGATAGATGCGATTCTCTCCAGCTTTGCGAGCATTGAAATCGACACCATCGAAATGATACCAATGGTACTGCATGGGGGAATACTTCCCTGCCCTGCCAGCATATTCGTAATGCGTGTACGACTTGATCTTTTCCGGCGGGCCTACATCGTGTGTGCGGTTGTTCTCATCAACGGGTATGGCTTCGAACTCCTCTTCCTTGTCGCCTCCCAGTTTGTGGTTAAACACAACATCAGCATAAATCTGCAACTTTACTTTTTTGGCAGCACGAATCAGGGCAAGCAGTTCATCCCTGGTGCCATACTTGGTAGGGATGCTGTTCTTCTGATTGAATTCGCCCAGGTCGTAGAGGTCATAGATGCCGTAGCCTACATCGTAGCCACCGGCAGCGCCTTTGCAGGCAGGAGGCAGCCAGAGCGCAGTGAAGCCGGCCTGAGCCAGTTGTGGCATGGCTTCCGCAAGCCGTTGCCAGTGTTTCTGATCAGCTGGTAAATACCAGTGGAAGCTCTGCAGTATCACACCATTGACTTCAACTGCTTTCTCATCGCGTTCTTTAGTACGCAGCCCCAGCCATGCAAGAACGGACTTGTGAATATCGGCATGCAATTCGGGTGTAACAGCCTTGCCGACATCACGCAGTCTTTTTCGCAGTTCGCTGAAGAAAGAGTTCATTGATCAACCGTTTTCGACTTGCTGTTGGACAGAACAAGCCGTGGATATTCTTACTTAAGGGATGTCACCCTGCCTACTGAATTGAACAACAGGCGGGTGAATCAGCGTGACGAAGGAATGTATTTCAGAATTTTTATTTCTGTGCTAACCGTTTTCGGCGACAAGTCAGAATCGCTCCTACGCCGGTGGCTGTCAATAAGAATAGGCTGCCTGGTTCGGGCACTGCTACCGCTAACTGAACATTATCGAGCCCCACTGTTTCAAAGACGCCCACCTGCGATTCGAGCATGATTTCCAGTGCTGTGACATTGCTCATTATCGATGCTAGGAAATCGGGTGTCGTGCCGAAAGACGTTGCGTTCAGAATGACTGATTGCGTTGACCAGTCTGAACCGGGCAGCCCTGGTGGGACGATGTCCGCAGAGACAAAGTTGGCGCCGTTCCGGAGAATGACGATGCCAAATGGAGCATAATCCGCGGTACCAACAATTTGCTTCACATCGAATGAAAGTGTGCCACCTTGAAAAGCTGATAAGTTACCCAGAAATGGTGCAGGTGCCATCACAAACATATCCTGCAGATCGAGATCCATCTGTTGCAGGTAGCCACCCGGGTTGCCACCCGTAGCACTGAAGGTAAGCGATCCGCCGGTGCTGGTGGTCCAGCCTTCCAGCCCGGCATCAAAGGTGCTTTGAATGGTTTGAGCTGAAACACCGAGCGGAGCGATCATCATGCAACAGAGTACCAGCAAAGTGCGACGGAACATGAAACAAACTCCTGTAAATCGAAAGTCACGTAACATGTAATCCTCATTGCATCGGGAAATGGCCAAAGTAGTTCAGAAACTGGTTGTTGACCTCTGACAATTGACAGCGACTACTGGTTGGATAACGTAGCAACAGGAAATGAGGGGAGGATTCTAATGCATTCGATTCGCTGTCTGGCTCTATTACTGTTCGTACTTTCGTCATCATCTATTGAGTTGCATGGGCAGGAGAAAATCAGAGGTCGCAACCATGAACAGTGGGCGAAGGATATCGCGAAGTTTGAAGTTCAGGACAGGGAAAACCCTCCGCCACAACAAGCCATTCTCTTCGTCGGCAGTTCGAGTATTCGTCTTTGGGATACGGGCAAGGCGTTTCCTGAGTTAAAGACTATCAACCGCGGCTTTGGTGGTTCACAGTTGAGCGACAGTATTTATTTTGCTGAGCGGATCATACTGAAGTATGAACCCCGCAGCGTGGTACTCTATGCTGGTGATAACGATCTGGCTGACAAGGTTTCACCAGAAGAACTGGCCAAGGACTTCAATCAGTTCGTGAAAATCATTCACACTAAACTGCCTGGCACAGAGATTTATTTTCTTGCCGTGAAGCCGAGCACCAAAAGGTGGGAATTGTTTGACAAGCAGAAAGAGGCAAACATGTTGATCACGACACGGTGCAGCCTGGACAAACGGCTTCACTATGTGGATACTGTCACTCCCATGCTCAACAGTGAAGGGAAACCCCGCAAAGATCTGTTGCGGGATGATGGACTGCATTTGAACGACCAAGGCTATGACGTCTGGAATAAAATGTTGAAATCACTTCTTAAATGATCTCTCAATTTCATTCCTATGAGGCTGAAAGGCATAGAAATGATCATCAATTCAACAAGAAAATGGCACATCTACTTTCTCGATCATCCAGGATTCAACTTCACGTAACCTTAATGATTGTCAGGATTTAGATATTCATTTCTTATGAAAGCATACCGACTGACTATTTCATAGTGCGATATATAGTACCATGAAGGAAGATTTGGACTATATGTGAAAATCGTAACCTATACTGTCTAATGATGGCTTTTCGTATCGAAACGCGTGCTGAACCCATTCCCGGCTATTCACTCATTGAGCGAATAGGAGGAGGAGGGTACGGAGACGTCTGGAAGTGTGAAGCGCCCGGCGGGTTGTACAAAGCCATCAAGTTTGTGTTTGGCAATCTCGAATCAACCTCAGCTGTTGGTGAAGATGCAGATACCGGCAGGGCAGAGCAGGAACTCAAATCACTGGAGCGTATCAAGCGTATTCGGCATCCGTTTATTCTCGCGCTAGATCGATACGAAATCATTGATGGCCAGTTGATGATTGTGACCGAACTGGCTGATTGCAGTCTGCATGATCGTGTCAAGGAATGTCAGCTGCAGGGGTTGCCTGGAATTCCGCAGGATGAGTTGATGGGCTACATGCTCGAAACAGCCGAAGCACTCGACTACATGACAGAGAAGCATGATCTGCTCCATCTCGATATCAAGCCGCAAAACCTGTTCCTGCTGGCCAACCACATCAAGATCGGAGACTTCGGTCTGGTGAAAGATGTCGAAGGCATGCTGGCCAACGTTACTGGCGGATTCACGACACTCTACGCTGCACCGGAATCGTTTGAAGGTTACGTCAGTCGTCATTCCGATCAATACAGCCTGGCGATTGTGTACCAGGAATTATTAACAGGCTCCAGACCATTTACGGGCAAGAATCCGAGGCAGTTATTACTGCAGCACGTACAAGGGACCCCGAATCTCGATGCGCTTCCTCCGGCCGAACGCCCCATCGTTGCCCGTGCCTTATCCAAGGCGCCCGCAGATCGATGGCCCAATTGCAAAGCCTTCGTGAAGGCACTTCAGCAGATACACCAAAGCTACTCACAAAGCGACCAGGCAACCGATACACAACTGGAACGCGAAGCACAAACGCAACCGATCAAAACACCCTCACCGTCTGATGGCAGCAACCTGGGGCAGTTAAGGAAAGTCACTGGCGATATCCGGCAGGATTTCAAACAGCGAAGTGATGCCAAACCCGATACTCAGATTGCCCATAACAGCCGGCGAATGCCCAAGCTGCAGTTACCCTCCAAAGAACAGATTGTTCTGCCTGAGTTTGATCCGAATCAGGGCATACTTCGCCCAACGATAGTTATCGGCCTTGGACAGTTCGGTCGAGCTACCATCAGCTGGATACAGCAGGAACTGATCTCCCATTATGGTCAGGACGGTCATCCGCTCTTGCACTGCATGTCACTGGATACCGATGCAACTGCTCCTGCTTCTCACCTATGCACCAAGGAATCAACTGAAGATTTGCTGTTGATGGGGCTCAACCGTCCCTCCAGATACCTTCGATCGCGCGATACCCTGCCACCGGTGGAAGACTGGCTGAACACCAACCTTCTCTATCGCATGCCACGCACACTGACCACCAGCGGCATTCGCTCGCTGGGCCGATTGGCATTCATTGAGCATTACAGTGCATTCACTGCGAAGCTGGAAAGAGATATCCAGGAACTATTGTCCCCTGAATCGATGCAGAAAGCAGTACAAAAATCCGCTGCATCGATCAGACATTCCGTTCCGCGAATAGTGATCATTACCCATCTGGGTGGTGGCACCGGCAGCGGCATGTTCCTGGATTGCGCTTACGTGGTGCGAGATACGCTCCGGAAATCAGGTATCGAAAAATCGGAAATACTTGGATTGCTTTACCTGCCTGATGCCGTGACCATGCAATCACCCGATTTGCCAGAGGCCAATGCGGTTGCAGCATTACACGAACTCTATCACTTCCAGCAGGCCGAAGTTTCCTTCCATGCCTGCTACCTTGCAAAATCCGAGCCACTGACTGAAGACAAGCCTCCTTTTGATCAGTGTCTGCTGTTTGAAACCCGCTCACTTCCACCGGCTCTCCAACAGGAGGGTTCCGATACAGCCATCTCGGTAATCCGGCAGGCAGCGGAGTGTGTTTATCGCCTCAGCCTGACATCCCTGGGCAATCTGGCTGATCCAGTACAGACTTCGAGCCAGCGTGATTTGTATCTGTCATGCGGCGTACAAGTTGCAGCGTCTCCACATCTGCCCGTGATGAATCACGCGATGAAGGTGCTCTGCAATCAGATGATTGATCACTGGTTGCGTCCCATTACCTCTCAGCAGAATGAAGCCATTCAAAAACGTATAGATGACTTCATCGAGATTGAAAAATATCATTCCGAAGGAACATTTCAGCATCTCGAAGCAGGTCTCAGAGATGCACTGGGTAAATCGGCTGATGAAAGCATCCAGGAACTGATTGAACCTTTCCAGTTGCCGATCAAGCAAAAGCTCCCAGCGTCGCAAGCTGTTCAGGAAACGCTGCAGAAAATTCTCGATATTATCGGCAATGCCAAGGGAGATGATTCCGTCTCGCACTCGGTGTTGAATCCCGTGACAGCTTGGGGCCATGCCATCAAAAATGCGGGAGAGTCGTTGACAAAACAGGCATACAAAAAATTTAGACATGCCATTTTCAGCCTGATGGATAAACCGGGCTTACGCATCGGCGCTGCAGATGTCGCTCAACGATACTTGTTCCGCTGCATGGACAAGCTCATGAACCATCATACCCGGCAAGCAAAGAAATCGCAGGAAGATTTTGCACTGGCACTGGCTTATCTTCGTGATGATGTGATGGAATACGATCGGATTCGAAACATCACTAAATTTCTCTGGCCCAGGATGCAGACACCTGCCGAACGACTGATGGCCGTGTACCGGGCGAGGTATGAATCGTTCATGCACGAACGCCTCAGCATGATCTATGAAAAACTCAAGAATATCTGTGTGACCTTTACACAGGAAATTGAGAAATGCAGAGCCAACCTGCTGTCCTTGCGTTACAGCAAGAATTCTCTTGAAGCGGATGTCCCTAAAGAACAAAGTGCTGGATCGACGACATCCTATCTGATGCCTGCCAGCATGGAATCACTGACAGATCTGGCACAGAAATACAGTAGCAGCTTTGGGGCAGAAGATCTTGAAAAGATCGACAACTTGCTCGCGCACAGCATGTCGGGCAGTTGCCCGCCACTAGGTGATGTTTACCAGATGTCGCCGGAAGCCATGCTGCAGATACGGAACCAAATACTGGGTGAGATTAAACGATTCCTGACCAAACGCGGTGTATCTATTGATGCCGCATCACTGTTCCTCGAACGATACCAGAGTGATGCCGAATTTCTGAACCGCTATCTCACTCAGGCTCAGCCTCATGTTGCATTGACGGGTGGGCATCCATGCCATGAAAATGTCGTCTGCATGGTTCCCGATTCCGACAACAGTCGGAAACTGCAGTCACTCATCAGCCAAAGCCATCCTGAAATCCAATTGTCCAATCAGTCCACCCCGGATGAGGTAGTGATCTATCGTACGCTCCGTGAGTTCCAACTGATGGAGTTGCATGTCCTGCAAGAAGCCGGCCAGCAGGCTTATCAGTCTGCCTTGCAGATTGAGAACTTTACACCTCATGCAAGGCAGGATATCAGCCACTGGTGCAGCCCCGAAGCCGAGTTGCCGAAAACCCGCAACCTGTAGTATGACAGTTGTCTAAATCGACCTTGACACGTCCTGCCGCACAGCGATACTGGAGCCTCGTTCACGACATCGGCAAGGAGGCCGAGCATGCGAACCCTGGCAGTCATTCCCGCTCGGTATGCATCCACCCGTTTACCTGCCAAGCCCCTTCTGCGTGCCACGGGTAAATACCTCATCGAGCATGTGTACGAGAGAGCCAGCCAGGCGAAGAACATTGATCATGTTGTTGTCGCCACGGATGACCAGCGCATTGCCAGCGCTGTCCGCTCGTTTGGCGGCAATGTTACCATGACTAGGGAAGACCATGTCAGTGGCACCGATCGTGTTGCAGAGGTCGCACAGTCGCTGCAGGCTGACATCATTGTCAATCTGCAAGGCGATGAACCATTGATCGAACCTGATGCTCTCAATTTCGTTGCAGATGTATTGCATCGCAATGCCCAGGCTTCCATGTCTACCCTGGCCACTCCGCTGCGTTCGCTGGAGCAGTATCATAATCCGAATTGTGTCAAAGTGGTGGTAGGTGATCTGGGCCAGGCATTGTATTTCAGCCGCAGCCCGATCCCATTTGTCCGCGACGGAGCGCCGCTGCTCGCATCTGAACCGTTTCAGTTCTTTCTCCATCTAGGTATTTATGCTTACCGGCGCGAGTTCCTGCTGAAGCTGTCCCAGAGTCCTGTTTCACCCGTGGAGCGATTGGAGAAACTGGAACAGTTGCGTGTCCTCGCCATGGGGCATCGCATCCAGGTGGGTGTCATCGCGGAAGCTTCTGCCGGTGTCGATACACCTGAGGATTACGAGAGTTTTGTTGCTCAATGGAAGCAGATGCAGCAGGAAATCAAGCTCGCTGCATAATTCATGCTCAGAAACTCAGGTAAACTGCTATCTTGTAGAGAGAAGCACTACCTGAGAAATTCAAAATGAAAATCACGTTTTTAGGCGCCGCTGGCGAAGTCACAGGATCCTCGTATCTCGTTGAAACCAATCAGTCCCGCGTCCTGGTTGATTGCGGCATCTTTCAAGGCTATGGTGCCGACAGCAAGAACATCATTCCCAGACAACTGGAAAAAGTTCGTCTCGATGCTGTGGTGCTAACGCATGGCCATCTGGATCATGTTGGGCGATTGCCCTTGCTCAACAAACTGTCGTTTCGTGGGCCGATCTGGGCCAATGGAGCCACGCGAGACATGGGACAACTGATCCTGCTCGATGCGGCCAAGGTGCAGGCCCAGGATGCAGACAGGAACAACAAGAAACGGCTTCGACGTGGCGATGCACCGGAAGAGCCTCTCTACCGTGCGGAGGATGTCCAGCAGACTGTATCCCTGTTTCGTTCTCTGGAATACGGCGTGAGCAAAGAGGTTGCTGAAGGAATGACAGCCAGGCTTGTGGATGCCGGTCACATGCTGGGTTCAAGCAGCATTGAATTGACCGTGGAAGAAAATGGCTCGCGCAAGATCCTAGCATTCTCAGGCGATATCGGGCCTCGTGGTGCACCGTTCCTGCGTGATCCGCAACCGATCCCGCATGCCGATGTCGTCGTACTGGAATCCACCTATGGCGACCGCGACCACAGGCCGCTGCAGGAAACGCTGAAAGAGTTTCAGAACATCGTTCGCGAAGCGGTGGATCGCAAAGGTGTCATCCTGGTGCCTGTGTTTGCAGTAGGCCGTGCCCAGCAGATGATTTATCATCTGGCTGCCATGTTCCGCACGAAACAGATACCTGCGTTCCCCGTGTATCTCGACAGCCCGATGGCTATAGATGCCGTACAGATTTACCGCAAGCATACCAGTATCTTCGATGAAGAGGCACTGGCTTTGAAACGCTCAGGCCAACTGGATCAGGATTTCAGCATGGTCAGTGTTTCGGAAACCGCTGATGATTCGAGAAGACTCAACGACCTGGAAGGGCCGATGCTTATCATGGCTGGTTCCGGCATGTGCAACGCAGGTCGTATCCTGCATCACATGAAACATCGGCTCTGGCAACGGGATACTTATGTCGTCATCGTGGGCTATCAGGGCGAGGGGACATTGGGGCGGGCGCTGGTTGATGGGCGAAAGCAGGTAACCATTTACGGCGAATCCATCCAGGTGAACGCGAAAATCCGAACTCTCGGCGGCTTCAGCGCCCATGCGGGGCAGACAGAACTCATGCAGTGGTTGGGCAGCATTGCCCAAGGTAAGCCGCGCGTTGTTTTAACACATGGTGAAGATAAACAGAGGCAGGCTTTGCAGCAGAAAATCAACCAGGCACACGGCATCTCCGCCGACCTGCCTCACCTGTTTGAAGAAATGGTAATCTAACGTCTCTTCACTTCCCCAACTGCTGGCAACCCGTAAGGTAATTTGATAGCCGTTTCCGGTACTTCAACAGGGTGATTATGCCTTCTGTTATTCAATCTGCCAAGCGACTGGCACGTTCCATTCTTGATCGCGTGGATGTCTTGCTGCACAACAAGGATTACGCGTCGCGTTTTCAACAAACCTTTGAACAGAAGAAATGGGGAGCCTCGCTGGAAACGGTATCTGGTGAAGGCTCCACGATGGAGCGTACCGCTGGCATTCGTGATGGGTTGCCCAGGCTTATCCAACAGTTCCAGATCAAGTCGATGATCGATGCCCCGTGTGGCGACTATTATTGGATGAAGCACGTCGATCTGCCTTTGGATAGTTATCTTGGCCTCGATCTGGTGCCTGCGATTATTGAAAAGAATCAGCAGGAGTTTGCCAAACCGCCTCGCATCCAGTTTCAGGTAGGCGACCTGATTGCTGGGCCGATTCCGAAAGCGGACCTGATTATGATCCGCGATTGCTTCATTCATCTTTCGCTGGGCCACATCAAAAGTGTTTTGAAGAATGTGAAGGATGCGGGCATCACATGGTTGCTGGCATCGCAGTCGCCTGAGCAAACTTACAATCGTGATATTCCCAGCGGCCCGGGCTGCCGCGATATCAACCTGAAGCTGGCACCGTTTCTTTTGCCAGAGCCAAGATACATCATTCGGGAAACCAATCAGCCCGAACTGCCCGAAGCCCAGATGGCGCTATGGCACAGGGATGATTTGCCGTTCTGAACGATTTGATTCTGCATGGTTTATTTCTTTTCAACCAGCTTAGGCACAAAGATCGTTGGGACGGAGAGCTTGAGAGCTTGCTCATTCAGACCGATTAAATCCGTCGATTTGAATTTCTCCCACGCGACGATGCACTGTTTCAGCTCAGTCTTGATACCGATATAGACTTCCAGTTCACCCTGCGTTGGACCGTCATCGCCGTCCAGCGCCGAGTTGTACAGGAACACCAGCCTGGAATAAAGTTTCGCTCCGCCACGCTGCGCCAGGATATCGTAAGCAATTTTTGCTTTGGGATTATGGAGCTTCTCTTCGAGCTGATCGAGCTGTTCGATCGCTTTCTTGCTCGCATCAACGAGTTTGCCCGCTTCCTTATGGTCTTTCAACAGTTCATTGCGCGATTGCAACTGTGAACGAACTGCACGCAGCGTTTCGACGGTATTCGTCAGCAGCTTGATATCTCCACGCATTTCCAGTGTGATCTTTTCCTGAAGGACTACATCACGATCGGATTGCTTGATTCGTGGATCAGGGAGTACCGTAATCGCGTTAGCGTATGTTTTCCCATCAACGATCAGGCGTGCAGTATATTTACCCGAGTTCACAGGTGGCCCTACTTCAGGGCTACCCATATCAGCAACCGCACCTTTGATGGCAGCCCCCCTCTCATGGCTCAGGTTCCAGACAAACCGATGCAGGCCCGGTTCATTCTCGAGCTCCGGTTTGGGAGTAGAACCTTCCTCAGGTTCTTGTTTCTTCTCTTTGTCGTCCTGATCTTTCTTGCCTTCAAAACTGATGATCCGGTTACCCGCAGCATCTTCAATCACCAGTTTGAGTTCTTTGGCTGGTTTCTTTTTGAGATGATAATGCAGAACGGCTCCATACGGAGGGTTTTCGAACGATGCTGCTAAATGTGAAGTGATGGCGGAGCTTCCCATTTTCCAGCGGATGCAAGGCTCCGGCTTCAGGAACACTACCGGCTCTTCAGCTTTCTCTGCATTCAAGCTTCGGACCGGCGAAATATCATCGAGAATCCAGAGCGATCGGCCATTAGTTCCCAGCACCAGATCGTTACCCTTCACGATCAGATCGTGCACTGGCACTGGAGGCAGATTCAATTTCAGTGCTTGCCAGCTTTTGCCTGCATCGGTGCTGAAGTATACACCTCGCTCAAACCCCACAAACAACATGTTTGAATGTTTGGTGTCTTCTCGCACCACATGGAGGTAATCGCTGCCTGGCATGGACTGACTGAGTGATTCCCAGGTTTGCCCATAGTCTTTGGTCTTGAACAGGTAGGGCTTCGTATCGCCAAGCAGATGAGCATCCACAACAACGTAGGCAGTGCCTGCATGATATCGTGAAGCTTCGATCATTTTGATAGTTCCCCACTCGGGGAATTCAGGGAGTTGTGCTGTTACATTCTTCCATGTCTTGCCTTGATCTCTGGTGATGTGAAGTAACCCATCATCGGAGCCAGCCCAGATGACGCCAGCTTCCAGCGGTGATTCTGCTACTGCGGAAATGGTGCAATAGAACTCAGCAGTCGTATTATCGCCGGTGATAGGTCCGCCCGACCATTTCTGTTTGCTCTTATCGTTGCGAGTCAGGTCATCACTGATCTTATCCCATGTCTGGCCACCATTACGTGATCTGAACAGGACATTGGCCGCATGATACAAGGTGCCTGCTTCATGAAACGAACCAGCAATGGGAGCAGGCCAGCGGAAGCGGTATTTCATCGCTTCCCCGCCATGCCCTGATGGATTCTCTGGATAGATGGAAACATTCCTGGCTGTGCGAGTCAGCCGATCGTAGCGAGTGATGATGCCGGCATATTCACCGGCATAGACCACGTTCGGATTCTTCGCATCAAAAAGCACATAACCTGTTTCGCCACCACCAACGGGATACCAGTCGGCCAAGCGGATGCCCTGCACTGCCAGCGTATTCGATGGCCCGGCAGCAGAACCTAAATCCTGCATAGTGCCGCCTACATGGTAAGGCATCTGCTGATCCACCTGGATGCGATAAAACTGGCTGATCGGCAAAGTAGGTGTGAACCATGTTTTTCCGCCGTCCACTGTGATATCCACACCGCCATCGTTGGCATTGATCATCCGCCTGGGATTGGTGGGATCAATCCAGTGATCATGATGGTCGCCATGATGCGGCCCAGCTACGTTCTCGAATGTCTTACCTCCGTCAATGCTTTTCAGTTGTGTCACCTGCGGGCACCAAAGAACATTGGCATTGGTGGAATCGATAGTGATCGTCGAATAATACCAGGCACGTTGTCGCAAGCGACGGTCGCCACTGGCCAGTTTCCAGGTGACACCACCATCATCCGACCTGAACAAACCGCCCTTCTCTGCCTCAATCAAAGCGTACACACGCTGGCTGTCGCTGGCAGCAACCGCAATGCCAACCCTGCCATAGATGCCTTCAGGCAAGCCAGTCTCTTTACCGAGAGTATTCTTTGATTCCAGTTTCTGCCAGGTGTTGCCGGCATCGCGGGAGATATAGAGGCCGCTGCCTGGGCCGCCACTCGTCAGTTCCCAGGGCCGTCTACGTGTTTGCCACATGCCTGCAAAGAGAATGTTCGGATTGTTGGGGTCGAAGCAGACATCACTGGCTCCGGTTGCATCGTCATGGAACAAAACTTTCTTCCAGGTTTTGCCTCCATCGGTAGTGCGATAGACTCCACGTTCGCTGCTGGGCACAAACGCATTCCCTAACACTGCTGCAAAACAGATGTCTGGATTGATTGGATGCACGATGATGGTGCCGATCTGGGCCTTCTGCTTCCACACGTGTTTCCAGGTGCGTCCTGCATCAACGGATTTGAAGATACCGTCGCCACTGCAGACGTTACCTCGAATATTTGCTTCACCCGTACCTACATAGAGAATATTGGGGTTTGCTGGAGCAACAGCAACGGAGCCAATAGAAAAGGAACCCGTCTCATCCATGATGGATGACCAGCGCAGGCCGCCATCCATGGACTTCCACAATCCTCCCGAAGCGGTAGCTGCATAATAGGTGAGTGCATCACCCGGAATGCCAGCCACTCGGCAGACACGTCCACCAGCTGCCGGGCCGATCTGACGATACTTCAGGTTCTTGAAGAGTTTCGGCTCAGTTTCTTTTGGTCTAAAAGGATCGGCGTAAGTCACCGCCATAATACTGAAGAAAGCAACGATACTGAACAGGCGGAAGAAGGACATGATGTTATCCTGTCGGAATTGCATGCGAAGTTCTTTTATAACGAATTTCCGTAATACTCCGCATCATGCAACCTGTTAGATTGCAGCAACTTCGCATCAACCAGGTCGTTACATTCGGCAAGACAACCCTGTCGGCTGTGTAATGAAGATTCGATATGCTAACTTCGTTGTCTCAAACACCAGGTTTCTGAAAAGAAGTTCATCAATCCATGAATCTCCATTTGAATGCACGCGGTTTTCGTCTTGCTGAACTGCTGGAAGCCAGGGCAGAAGATTTCCGGGTTGCAGTCAGC
Source organism: Planctomycetia bacterium (assembly GCA_016795155.1). Lineage (NCBI taxonomy): Bacteria > Pseudomonadati > Planctomycetota > Planctomycetia > Planctomycetia bacterium. The sequence continues at coordinate 39,760 of JAEUIE010000028.1, forward strand.
CGAACGGCGCAAGGCTCGCGTATTATTGATGCAGGTGTAGCAGTCCCTGGCGGCTTGCACGCTGGCTTGATGCTTTCCCATATCTGCCTGGCTGATCTGGGACTGGTCAGCATACAATCTGCAACGCTGGCGGGTTACCCCCTCGTACAAGTCACCACCGATCAACCGGTAGCTGCCTGCCTGGCGAGTCAATATGCGGGGTGGATGATCAAGGTTGGCAATTTCTTTGCTATGGGTTCCGGCCCCATGCGTGCTGCTTATGGCCGCGAAGAATTGTACAAACATATTGGCTGCACTGAACTTGTTCATGCTGCCATTGGTTGCCTGGAAACCAAGCAACTGCCCAACGATGATGTGGCTCTCGACATTGCCAGCAAGTGCAATGTCAGCCCGGAGCATGTGACGTTGCTGGTTGCTCCGACGACTTCGATGGCGGGAACCTTGCAGGTGGTGGCACGAAGCGTAGAGACGTGTTTACACAAACTGCACGAACTCAAGTTCGATGTGCTTCAAGTGAAAAGCGGGCACGGAACTGCTCCGCTGCCGCCGGTAGCCAAACGCACCAATGCCGCCATTGGCCGCACTAACGATGCCATCCTCTATGGCGGCATGGTGACGCTATGGGTTGATTGCCCTGATGACTTCATTGCTGAAGTCGGACCGAAGGTGCCTGCTTCTGCTTCACCTGATTACGGCGTTCCATTCGCAGAACTTTTTGAAAAAGTGGGAGGCGACTTTTACAAGATCGATCCCCTGCTCTTCAGCCCGGCCAGGGTAACCTTCAACAATCTGCAAAGCGGGAGAATGTTTACTTTTGGCCAAGTGAATGAAAGACTTCTGAACCAATCATTTTCGGGTTAGTTGATGACGATCGATCCCCTCGCCATGCTCCGCCCCCGCCGCAAGATAATGGGTATCTCAGCGATCCTGCTGCCATTCCTGGAGAATGGGGAGATCGACTGGCGGAGTTTTGTTCAGCATGTCATCCGCACCAGAGATGCCGGGTTGATGCCTGCCGTCAACATGGATACTGGTTTTGGGCCGTTCTTGAGTGATGCAGATAAGGCGAAAGCAATTGAATACACACGCTGCGAAATGGCCGGTAAACCTTTTGCTGCCGGCGTGTTTGTCAGCGATCAGCCGGGTAGCCCGTTTCAGCAAGATGCCTACGCCCGGCAAATGGAACACATTGCCCAGCAAGGCGGCATCCCGGTGGTCTGTCAATCGTTTGGGTTGACATCATTGCCTGATGACCAACTGGTCAGAGCATATCACGATCTTGGCAGCCATGTTTCTCGATTCATTGCATTTGAACTGGGGCAGATGTTTGCACCGTTTGGCAAAATCTACTCGCTGGAAGTTTATGCTGAACTGCTCAAAGTCAAGTCGTGTATGGGAGCCAAGCATTCGTCGCTATCGCGTGAACTGGAATGGCAACGGCTCAAACTGCGTGATCAGCAGCGCCCTGACTTTCACGTCTTTACCGGAAACGACTTGGCTATCGACATGGTGATGTATGGCAGCGATTACCTGCTGGGTCTATCCACTTTTGCTCCCCAGTTGTTCGCCCAACGGGATCAATACTGGGAAACGGGCGATGTGCGGTTTTATGAATTGAACGATAAGCTCCAGTACCTTGGTGCATTTGCCTTTCGTGAGCCTGTGCCTGCGTACAAGCACTCCGCAGCACAGTTCTTGAAACTGCTGGGCAGTATTGAGTCGTCGAAAACCCATCCGAATAGCCCCATGCGGCCGGAGAGTGATGTGGAGGTGCTTAAAGAAATCGCAACACAATTGAGCCAGTAACAGCATCCATAAAGTTTCTATTGTGGAAGAAGGATTTACATCCGCACCGCATTAATGGTGTAATGTTTTCCCTCCATCTTGGTACTGCCCGTTTGATTGGATGGGTTAATCGGCAACTTCCATGATTCCGGTGTGCCGGAATTCCAGGCAAACTGAATCTCACCCGCTCCCACTTTCCATTTACCTTTTCCTGATTTGTTGTTGTACGGATCGCGCCAGGTAACGTTACCGTTGGCATCGAATTGGTAAATCCAGGTCCATTTATCGCATTGCACGCGCCATTCACCGACCGGATTGACATCCGGGCTGTATGTTTTGACGATGCCAGCCAGGTTGATGGAGTCGAGCGTATTATTGTTCCACTTCTCATTGATCTGATCGAGTTTGGCAGTCAGTGCAGCTTTGAATTCCGTGGTCTTATTCTGAGGGGAATTCTGGTAGATTTCGTTTTCCGATTTACCTTTGCCTTTCAGGCTGTTTGTCATCCAGTCGATGTGGATGTGGGTAAAGTGTTTCTGATCCTGTGCATAATGTGTGTAATATTCAGGCTCCCAGAAAAACCTGTCCTGAAAGATGATCTCCGTCCATTTCATCGAATCCTTCAAATCAATGAAAGCCCGTACGAGGTTCTCGCCGAGTTTCTTCTCTTTTTGCCAGTCAACACTTTTGTCGGGCGTCAGACCCTGTTTGCAGAACAGGATGATATCCAGGCAGATGCCCATCTGATGGCGGGGATTGCCATCCGTCTGTAAGCGTGGATAGTTTTTGCCATTCCATTCCTTGTAGGATCCATTCAAAAATGGAATGGAAGTTCGCAAGGCACTGTCTAAGGTTTTTACAGCGGGACACCCATCACGGCCCATGATGCAATCCTCCCTGGCTGGCCTTAAGTCTAAGTATTTGGAGTCTGGTTCGCAAGAAAATAGAAACGCATCTTTATCTGATCAACGAACAGGCATTTTTACAGATTCCTGAACTGTACACCTATCCAGTGCTTTACGTACTGTTTAGGCTAGAGACAGATTGCACATTATTATTAAAGGAGGAAGCTGTGGATCCCGTCGTACATTTTGAAATCCCCGTCAAGAACCTTGATAAGGCACGGGCCTTTTATGGCAGCATCTTTGGCTGGCAACTGGCCGACTGGCCCATGCCGGATGGCAGCGTTATGGTGGGTTGTGTTACCACTCCCGTCGATGAAACTACACGCGTTCCACTTAAGCCGGGCGGCATCAACGGCGGCATATTGCTTGAGAACCAGCATCTCAAGGCCCCTGCTTTTGCCATTCATGTTGCTTCCATTGATGAACGGGTAAAGCAAGTGGAAGCAGCAGGTGGCAAAGTGATCATGCCCAAGATGGATATGATGGGAATGGGTTTCTACTGTTATGTCACTGATCCGGATGGAACAGTGATTGGTTTGTGGCAGGATGCGGCGAAAAAGGGGTGAGGGGGCAGGGTTGAGGGGTGAGATTCAAAGCACTCATTCATTGTGATCATAAGAATGCGCTTGCCACACTGGACAAGCCCGGCTAAGGTGGGGCACTTCGTTTGTTGTCTGGAAGCCGGGCTTTTATGTTTCAATACTTCCGTACCTGGTCGCTGACTCGCTGGATTCTGCTGGCCATGATTGTCGGCACGCTCATTGGATGGCTGTTCCCCAAGCCAACTGACCCCACTGCATTTGATCCCACCACGATCTACAGCATGCTGTCGACGATCTTCATTCGCATGATCCAGTCGCTGATTGCCCCCCTGCTCTTTGCTACCTTGGTGATCGGCATTGCCGGGCATGGCGACGACATTAAACGAGTGGGCAGGTTGGCACTCAAGTCGTTCATATACTTCGAAATCGTCACCACGCTGGCGCTCTTTATCGGCCTAGCTGCTGTCAACCTAACGCAGCCTGGCGTTGGCATCAAACCACCCGAAAGTGCCGAGAAAGCAAAGGAATTTGCCAAGAAGCAGAATTCCGCTTCCTCCATGATGGAACACATTATTCCCAAGAGCATTGTCCAGGCAGCTGCCGAGAATGAAGTGTTGCAGATTGTGTTTTGGGCAATTCTGTTTGCCATCGCTTTGACGCAGATCAAGAAACACCACCGCGACAATCTGCTGGGAGGGCTGGATGCCCTGGCTGAGGCGATGTTCAAATTCGTCGGGCTGGTGATGAAATACGCGCCGATTGGTGTGGGTGCTGCCATCGCGGGCACAGTGGCTCAGGGTGGACTGGAAGTGCTCAAAAACCTTGCCATGCTGATTCTCACACTTTACGCAGCGTTAATCGTCTTCATCGTGGTGGTGTTGCTGCCTGTCTGCTGGCTGGCACGGGTGCCCCTCAAGAGTTTCGGCAAAGCTATCGCGGAACCGGCGCTGATTGCGTTTTCCACAACCTCTTCCGAAGCAGCTTTGCCCAAGGCCATGCAGGCGATGGAAGCTCTGGGCGTACCCAAACGCATCGTTTCCTTTGTCATGCCCACCGGCTATTCATTCAACCTGGATGGAACGACTCTCTACCTGGCGGTGGCATCGATTTTCTGTCTGCAGGCATCGGGGGTGGAAACCACCTGGGGGCAGCAGATCATCCTGATGCTGGCCCTGATGCTGACGAGCAAAGGGGTAGCTGCTGTGCCGCGTGCCTCTTTGGTGATTTTGTCAGGCACATTGATTTCTTTCAATTACCCAGTGGAAGCTGTTGCAGTCATTCTCGGCGTGGATGCATTGATGGACATGGCCCGCACGACGGTAAACCTGGTGGGTAATTGCCTGGCTACGGTGGTGATGGCCCGCTGGGAGGGAGAGTTCAACGATCATGCGACGGACCCAAACGATACCATTACCACGATGGATGCTGTTACTCAGGAAGCGTGAGCAAAAAAACCTTAATGTAACGATGAGGTGAATGGGCACGGTTAGCGTGAGTACACGCGAACCGTGGCACCCAACCCGCGTGACTTATTGTGTATTAAATGAGTCGTTAAGGTTTGCGATTCAGTTCTTCTTTGATTTTGCCCGCGATGATTTCAGCCAGGGCCTGTGATCCTTTCTCGGTGAAATGAACATTGACCGGCCTTTGCCAGTTCTTGAGTTCGGGCAGGCAGGCGGCATAGAGGTCATTAATAGTGACGCCTTCCTCCATCATGATCTTGTGAGCAATGGCATTGTACTGCAGTACATCTTCGGTCTTGCGTGGTGGGCTTAATTTACCTTCGGGAACTGGTGTGGTGGTTGCCCAGATGAGTCGAGCACCCGTTGCCTGCAGTTGCTTCACCAGTTGTCTGAGGTTTTTCTCGTATACTTCTTGAGAAACCTGGTGGCCGTTGGCAGTCACTTTCAAATCGTGCAGTCCCCAGTTGAAATGAATGACATCCCAGTGGCGTGAGCCGTTAACCGTCAGCCACTTATCGAGTTTGGCGATGCCATTGGTAGTTGGACCGCCGTTTTCCGGGATGCGATGCACATTGGCTTTGTCTTTGAGCAGTTTGCGGACAGGCAGCGTGTAACCCATCGAAATGGAATCGCCGATGATCAGGACGCGCGGCAACCCGGCAACATCTTCCACACGGACCAGCGATGGATCAGGTTTTGGTTCAGGGTTTTTCTTTTCCTGAACTACTATCGAGCCAAAGATGAATAAAACAGAGAGTAGAGCGTATTGCATAGGGCACCTGATTACGTCATGATGTTTTCATGATAGTATGCAGTTTGTGACAGTGACACAGAACCGCCCGACTGAAGATACAGGAGCTGAATATGACTGCACAACTCTCGGTATTCCTATGTTGCAGTTGTCTTTGTTGGCAAACAGGGCAGGACGATTGGCGTGGTTTGGCATCCAAGGCGCAACAGGCTGAAAAGACGGGTAATCTGCAGGACGCCAGGAAGCTGCTCGATACCGCCATCAAGCTGGAACCCAAGCGGGCTGAACTGTTCAGTATGCGGGGAGGCATTCTTTTCAAACAAGCGAAGATTGCAGAATCACTGGCTGATTTCGATCAGCAGATACGTCTCAAGCCGAGTGATGCCCCTGCCCATTGGCGACGCGGATTGACTCTTTACTATGCTGACAAATTCAGTGAAGGCGTGGCCCAGTTTGTCACTTCCGACAAGGCTGAACCTGAAGATGTAGAGAATGCCGTCTGGCATCTGCTGTGCAATGCCAAAGTCAAAGGTCTGGAGCCTGCACGCAAAGAACTACTGAAAATCAGCCAGGACAGTCGAGTTCCCATGATGGAGGTCTATGCACTTTTTGCAGGCAGAAGTTCTGTAGAGAAGGTACTTTCGGCAGCGAATGCAACAGGTGTACAGGACAAGACCTCAAGCAGATTCTATGCCTATCTGTATTGCGGCTTATTTGAAGAGATGATGGGAAACTCGATGAAATCACAGGAATATATCCGCAAGGCTTTGGAGCATCCGATTGATCATTACATGATGGATGTCGCCAGGGTGCATGTGCAATTGCGAAAGAAGTAATTATCAATCGCTCCATGTTGTGCGATTCAGTCGTTCTCGTGTGCTTTCCAGCCGTTCGTCCATGGAATGAACATACACGTGCAAGTCGATCAGTTTATCCAGGCAGACCAGGGTTGTTTCAATTTCTTCCGGGTTCATGCAGCCTATTTCGCGCAGTCGCTTACCCACCTCGGTTCGTGCCTGGCGAACCAAACGCACCATTTCGCGCTGATCAGCACTCGCTTCGTGCTGCGCGTCGGCGTCCAGTGGTAAAGACGAAGTCTGCATACCATGCATGACACAACACTATCAAACAGGTTCACCAGCTGAATGGTCTCGCGTATAATTTGATTGTGACAAGTGGAGCACCTCATGCTGATGCACGAATTCAACTGGAAAAAGGAAGTGCTGGAATCGAAGGAGCCTGTGCTGGTCGATTTCTGGGCCGAGTGGTGTGGGCCGTGCAGAATGATGAACCCTGTTCTCGAATCACTGGCACGCGATTACAAAGTCTGCAAGGTCAATGTCGATTCGAATCAGGCATTGGCATCCGCGTATGGCGTATCATCCATCCCAGCACTGATGATATTCAAGAATGGACAGAAAGTTGCCAGCCACGTAGGTGTGATGCAGGAGGCGGCACTCAGAAGTGAACTCGAACGACACCAATAATGCCGCTTGATTTCCATTGACATATCCATGACAATAATGTCATGAAAAAGGCCTCGCCACTCCCCACTGTTTCCAAAAACATCTTCCCTGCTGTTGCCAGGCTGGCCGTACGGCATGCTCAGCAAATGGGAACACTGCTCAGATCATTGCTGGCTGGCAATACTTATCAGCCTGAGCGGGTACATCAGCTGCGCATATTATCCCGCAAGTGCGCCGCTGCGTGGTCGGTGCTGAAGCTCATCAACCCATCAACGGTTCCCGACAAAGCACTTCGAGTTCTTCGTTCATTGCGCAGAAAGTTCAGCAAGCTGCGCGATGCGGATATTCGCCTGGCCTTGCTGCAGGAACATACCCGCAAACCAGATTCGGAACTCACCGCTGCACTTTTACATGATTGGCATTGCCATTACCAGAAGGTAATCAACCAGGTACGCAGCAAGGCAGAACGCTACTTTCGTGCATTCAAAGAGTTGCAGGAACAGGGTAAGAGCGCTTACCAAACTGCCACCACATCTACCTGGAAGAAGCGGCATCAACGCTGGCTGCATCAGCAGAGTCTTCCCTGTCAGATTTCGGGAAAGTCCTTATCTGCTGAATCGCTGCACGAATTTCGCCTTGCGACCAAGCGGTGGCGATACCTTCTGCAAACGGTTTATCCAGCCAAGGATAACTCACCTGCTGCAAAGCTTCTGAATGATTTGACCGCTATACAGGATGCACTGGGCAGGCAGCGGGATATCAACCAGTTGCTGGGCTGGCTTATACCTCTGCAGCAGAGTTTGTCCCATCAGGTGAATGCCAGCAGGAGTTTGCACCGATATATGGAAACATTGCGAAGATGGTGTTTGGTGGAATTGAAACGATTGGAAAAGCAGATCAACAAAACATGTCAGCAATGGCTCTCTCAATCCTCGAGCGCCAGGTCATGACTTCAGAATGGCTTTAGTCATCGAGAGAAATGGATGAGAACGTAACTACTCTCGAGCAGAGACGGTGTTGAAACCTTCCAGATGCAGCCTTGTCGCTAACGACATCAAGACCGGGGGCATCGACCGGGAGGTAACAAACATGTGGAAATGGTGGACAACTGGTGCGATTTTGAGCATGCTGCTTCTGGCAACGCCAGACCAGGCTCAGGATCGAGGCAATCCTGACGACCGACTGCAAAAACTGGAGAAGGAGATTGCTGACCTTCGTGCAGAGCTGAAAAAGCTGCAGGGCGGGCAATCGACTCCACCTCGCGGGCGTGACCGTCGACCAGATGCCAGGCCTGGGAATCGACCAGATGCACGACCAGAAACCCGCAATGATCAGGTTCGTCGTCCTGGCGTACCACGGCCTGAAGCTCGCGGATTCGGCCAGGGGTTCCGCGGGTATGGCAGGTTTCAACAGAATCCGTGGGGGCCAGGGTTTGGCAGAGGCAACCCCTGGGGGCCTGGCCGAGGCTGGGGGCGTGGCCAAAACTTCAGACAAGGGTGGCAATCACCTACACCATGGCGTGGCGGGTTTAATCGAGACTTTGCTGCGCGTCGCAATTTCCAGGGCTGGGAACGTGGCTGGAATAATTTTGCACCCCGCAGCCGACCTGGCTTTGGTCCACCCTCGCAAGTACGCAGGCCCGGCTTTGATCGACCTGGGCAACCGCCTGCACGCAGCATGGAGCGTGGTCCGGATCGTCCCCGTCGCGATCCACCGCCTCCGGCTCGTGAACGTTCAAGCAGAGAGCGTGGTGACGACAACCGCCCACGCCCGCCAGCGTAATTGCCGGACTGTATCTGACCAAGTTTGAGATGTAACTTGCACTTGCACCATGATACGATGCCTGCGAACGCAGGAGTCTTGTATCATGGTGTTTCGCATCTTATCTCTGTTCTTTTGTGCTGTGCTTGCCATGACTCTATCACAAACTACCGTGTGCCAAGAGAACCCCCAGGCTGTTGGCCAGCCCGATCCACTCATCAATCGCAATGGTGAAAAAGTAACCACTGCCGAACAGTGGAAATCGCAGCGGCGTCCTGAAATTCTTGAATTGTTCCGAACACAGATGTATGGCATGGCTCCAGGCCGTGTTGCCCGCTCGGAAATCAGGATTGCTCAGACTGATAAGAACTTTCTGAATGGCAAAGCCATGCGGCTGCAGTTGCTCATCAAGCTGAAAGCCCCTAGCGGAGAGGTACATACGATTGATGTCATGCTGGTAGTGCCTCAAGGTACAACTCCTGACAAGAAATACCCTGTTTTTCTCGGTCTCAATTTCTGTGGCAATCATGGCATTCACCCTGATCCTGGAATTCCCCTGAGCACCAAATGGATGCCTTCTTCAGGCCAAAAGGGAGTCGTTAATAACCGGGCAACGGAAGCACATCGAGGGGTGCAGGCAAGCCGCTGGCCTTTGGAACAGATCATTGACCAGGGCTTTGGCGTGGCCACCGCGTACTATGGCGACCTGGAGGAGGATCACAAAGATGGCTGGAAGACAGGGGTCCGGTCATTATTTCCTGTAGATGGCAAAGTGGGTGATCAACTGCCTGATCATGCCTGGGGTGCTATAGGCGCCTGGGGTTGGGGGTTGTCTCGCATCATGGATGCACTCGAAATCTGGCACACCGTAGATGCCAAGCGAGTGTATGTGCATGGTCATTCCCGATTGGGAAAAACAGCACTGTGGGCTGGGGCTTGTGATGAACGCTTTGCCATGGTAATCAGCAACAACTCAGGCGAAGGTGGTGCCGCACTGGCCCGTCGACTCAAGGGCGAACGCACTGCTGATCTGAATCGTGTGTTCCCACACTGGTACTGCAAGAACTTTCATCAGTATTCAGGACACGAAGAAAAACTGCCTTTCGATCAGCACTGGCTGATTGCCTGCATGGCACCTCGCCTTGTTTATATTGCGAGCGCCAGTGATGATGCCTGGGCTGATCCCGAAGGTGAATTCCTGGCTGGCGTTCATGCCGAACCGGTTTTCCAGCTGTTTCATTTGAAAGGGCTGGGAACTGCCCTGTGGCCTGCGGTACAGACACCGGTGGGCAACAGCATCCGCTATCATCTGCGACAGGGGAAGCATGATGTTACCAGTTACGACTGGGAACAGTGGATGAAAGCTGCACCCCGGTAGAGTTTATTTGATCTCATGAATGCGGGCATGGCGGATCATTATCGGTTCATTGTTCCGGCTGAGATGCTGAAAACCAATATGCCCCTTGCGTGGCCGATCTTTGATGGGTAGAGCATCGGTGCCATCATGCCGCTTGACCGTTTCGGTTTGCTGGCTGAGATCGATATCCTGCACCAGCACACCGTTAATCGTGGCTTTCAGTTTGTTGCCTCGCAATTCAATGCGGAATCTATTCCATTCAGCAGGTTTGTAGACTTGCTGTGTGGGAGCTACTGCCCGGTAAAGTCCACCTGTTAATTCGGATGGTTTCGCCTGGGTGTTGTATCGTAAGTCTGCGATCTGCAGTTCCAGCCCATCAAAGGCCGGGTCGCCTTTCAAGGGAGTGCGTAACGCCACCCCACTGTTGCCTCGCTCGGTGAGCTTGATTTCAAATTCAAGAATGAAGTCGCTGTACTCTTTCTCGCTGATCAGCCAGGTGCCACGCTTTTCGCCGGGGTAAAGAACGCCGTTTTTAACCTTCCACTGCCCATCTTTTGAAGCCGGTTTAGCAACATCACTCCACTCAGTGACGATCCAGCCTGTAGGCGGGCCCTCGTTGGGAAAGAGTGGAATCCAGCTCGAATCATCCAAGAGGTACGTGCAGATCAAGAACAGTATGGCCATGCGTTCATATTACAGATCTACTGTGAGCCGTATTGGCGTTTGAAATAATCCAACAACATTCAAGGGTTGATGCAAATTACCCAATTTTCGCAAAGACCGAAAAAATAGGAAAAATACGCATAGCTCATAAATTCTACTTTGTCAAAAAAAATTAACTTGACAAAGGATAGTTGAAGCCTGATAACTAATCTGTGGTTGAACTTCTCGAACCATTTCATGAAAAAACATCGCCCACAGGAGGACAGCATGATTAGGAAGCTCATCTATTCCCTCGGCATCATTGCCTTGATGGGAGCTCTATTAACCCCAAGAGTTGAAGCTGGTCTGCTTCAAATGCGATTAACTGACAACCTTGGTAATAGCGTAACTGTTGTGGATAACGGCGCAGGTGACATACAAAACACAACAACTGGATTGATTACTTTTAGTGGTACACTTACAGGTGGTTCAGGGGCATCACCTTGGTTAGTAAATGTAACTACAGGTATTTCTGATCCTATTTTCCCAGCTTCACCTGGCTTTGCAAAAATGGATCTGAATTCGGTTAATGTTTCTTCTACAACATCAACTGGCGCTACATTACTTATTGAATTAACTTACACTGGTTTTCCAGCTTTCCCGTCAAACGGAATTCTAACAGGAAATATCGGTGGTACAACCAATGGAACCCTTGAAGCCTGGGGTTACAAGAACGATAGCAACATTGCTTTTGATACAACAAATCCAGAAGCATCCGTACATCACGGACCCTTTTCTAATGCAGCGTTTTCGTCTATCGTGAATGATGGACATGGTCCAATCAATGGATTATACTCAATGACCCAAGTGGTCTATATTACGCACGGTGCAGGCGTGAAAAGCACTAGTTTTGACTATGAACTTGTCAACGCAGTCCCAGTCCCTGCAGGCATCGTGCTGCTCGGCATGGGTGCACCGCTCTTGGGCGCTGGTTACTGGATGCGTCGTCGACGTGTTGCAGTAGCCTAACGTTCAACCTATGGTGAGAAGTACAACCAAGAAGCCGCGATCATGGCAACATGACCGCGGTTTTTTCATTGATAGCGGCTGATCAACGCATACTACGTAATCAAATCCTTAATCACCTGCGCCGGTTCTACGCCGGTGAGTTTCTGATCCAAGCCTTGGAAACGGTAGGTGAAGCGTTCGTGATCAATACCCAGTCGATTCAAAATCGTAGCATGGAAGTCGCGGATGTGGACCGGGTCTTTGACGATGTTGTAGCTGAAGTCGTCGGTTTCACCGTAGACGGTGCCGGGCTTCATGCCGCCGCCTGCCATCCACATGGTGAAGCAGCGGGGGTGATGATCGCGGCCGTAATTGGTCTTGCTGAGTTGGCCTTGCGAGTAAATCGTTCTGCCAAACTCGCCGCCCCAGATGACCATGGTACTATCGAGCATGCTTCGCGATTTCAGGTCCTGGATCAAGCCGTAACAGGCCTGGTCAACATCCTTGCACTGGCTGGGCAGGCGGCCTGCCACGTTGCCATGCGTATCCCAGTTGTTGTGATAAATCTGCACGAAGCGAACGCCGCGTTCGACGAGCCTGCGGGCCATCAGGGCTGTGTTGGCGAAGGAGCCGGGTTTCCTGGCTTCGTCGCCATAGAGTTTGAATGTCGATTCGGGTTCTTTGTTGATGGCAGTCAGTTCGGGCACACTGGTCTGCATGCGAAACGCCATTTCGTACTGCTGAATGCGGGTATGCGTTTCGGGATCGCCCACCAGCTTGTAATTCATTTCGTTAAGTTGCTTCAGGCCATCCAGCGTCTTGCGGCGAATATCGCTGGGCACGCCGGGCGGGTTGTTGATGTAAAGAATGGGATCGCCAGCAGAACGGAATGAAACAGCAGCATGCTCACCAGGCAGATAGCCCGATTGCCACAGACGGGCTGAGATCGCCTGCACCTGTTCGGTATTGGATGGGTTGGCCACCATCACCACGAAAGTAGGGAGGTTCTGATTGAGCGAACCCAGACCATAAGACATCCAGGCGCCCAGGCAGGGCTTGCCCGTCACCTGGTTGCCTGTCTGAATGTAGGTGATAGCTGGTTCGTGGTTGATCGCCTCGGTGTGCATGCTGCGGATGAAACAGAGGTCATCCACCATCTTGGCTTTATTCGGCAGTAATTCACTCAGCCACATACCGCTTTTGCCGTACTGTTGAAACTTGTACTTGGACGGTGCAATGGGAAAACGTGCCTGGCCACTCGTCATGGTTGTCAGACGCTGGCCTTGGCGGATCGAATCGGGCAGGTCTTTATCATAAAAATCGTTCATCTTCGGCTTATAATCGAAGAGGTCCATCTGTGGCGGACCGCCGACCATGTGCAGATAGATGATGTTCTTGCATTTGGCTGGGAAATGTGTTTCCGGCAGCGAAGCACCGATACCTGTCTTGGTGCCTTCGCCGGCAAAACTCTTCACACCCATTAGGCTGGCAAGGGCCGCGGTGCCTACCACGCTCAGACCGCGGGCAAAGAACTGCCGACGGGTTTCGGAACGAACATAATCGTGGAAGGTGGATTCGTTGATCCAGTCTTTGATAGGGAGGTTCATTACAGAGCTTTCAGCCGTCAGCTATCAGCTTTCAGCTAATCAAGAAACCGGTGGGAATGAAATATATTCTAACATACCATTTACAAATGCCTAGAGCTTGATCTCACCCATCTGATAGCTGATAGCTGATAGCTGATAGCTGATAGCTGATAGCTGATAGCTGATAGCTGATAGCTGATAGCTGATAGCTGATAGCTGATAGCTTACTTCTTCGCTACCATCCGCTTGAGACCGTCCAATTCTACCTGGCTCAACTTGCGGCACTTGCCTCGTTTGAGACGGTCGATTCGGATCGGACCGATGGCTTCGCGGCGTAGTTCCATCACCTTGTGCCCGAGCTTGGCAAGCATGCGGCGGATTTCACGGTTCTTACCTTCGGAAAGAACGACTTTCAAAAGGGATGCATTCCCTTGCCTGGCAATCCGTTCAACGCGCATTGCCTTGGCGATGCCCTCACTCAATCGCACACCCTTGGTCATCCGTTGCAATTCTTCATCGGTGGCAATGCCTGCCACCAGCACGACATAGGTCTTGGTGATGCCAAAACGGGGATGCGTCAGCTTCAGTGCCAAGTCGCCATCGTTCGTCAGCAGCAACAAACCTTCGCTATCATCATCCAGTCGGCCGACGGTATAGACGCGTTCTTCTACGTGTGGAATCAGGTCCAGCACAATGGGTCGGCCTCCAGGATCGTGATTGGTACACAAATAGCCCTTAGGCTTATTCACCACCCAGTAAACATGTTTCTGCGGCTTCAGCAGCTTGCCATCGACGGTTACCTTATGCGTGGGATCGACCTTGGTTCCCAGTTCACTGACTTTCACGCCGTTGATTTCGACCCGTCCCCGCAGAATCAACTGATCGCAGTAACGGCGGGAACCGACACCTGCATCTGCCATAAACTTATTGAGACGGATCATGAAGAGCCTTTGCGGGCGTTGCGGGGTTGGATGTGTTATATTAATGTATTGGCTGGAGGTGCTGCATGCTCACGCTTTGTTTCCTGACTGTAACGTTCGTAACTCCTGTTGATGACAAGGCCAACGCCAAGGAAGCCTTGAAAGGGTTTCAGGAACTCATTGGCGGCTGGCGAGCTACCGGCGAGGAACCCGGTTCTGGAAGCAGAAGTGCGAGCAAGGGATTCTGGAAAGAAACAATCAGCTGGTCATGGAAGTTCAAAGGCGATGATGCCTGGCTGGCCTTCACGATGAAGGATGGCAAACATATTGCCTCCGGAGAATTGCGATCACTGGGTGAGGACAAGTTCAATCTCGTGATTAAGACACCTAAAGGTGAAACGCAGACATTTACCGGCACACTGACAAGCAATGGCAGAAAACTGGTGGCGGAACGAACCGATGCCAATCGCACCGAGGATGCCAGGCTGACGCTATCACTGGTGGGGGATATTCGATTTCAATATATGCTGGAAACCAAACCGAAAGATCGCCGGTTGTATGCCAAGACGTTTCAGGTGGGGGCAACACGCGAAGGAGAATCGCTGGCAGGTGCAGCCAAATCCAGCGGGCCAGAATGTGTCGTCAGCGGCGGGCTGGGCACCACCAAAGTAATGCACAAAGGCGAGACCTATTACGTCTGTTGTTCTGGCTGCCTGGATGCGTTCAAGGATGATCCGGAGAAGTATATCAAGGAGTTTAAGGCGAAGAAGAAGTGAGCGTAACTTTGCTACATAACCTGAGAATTTGGTAATGATACTGCCTCCGAGTTGCTGTACATTGAGGAAACCACGGTAGCAGGTTGATGGGCATGTAAAATGACTAGGAGGCAAAAATGCTCCAAGTACGTCATGTTATTATCACCTTAATTTGTTTGTTTGGGATCAATGCAATCGGGTGCGGTCCTCGTCAAGTCTGGACAGTTCCGACGAATCTCAAGCACCTAATCCGTTACAATATGGGCAGACAACTCGAATGCAGATATTCGACTTCAACTCAACCTGTTGATTTAGAAATAGTGATATTTGTTGTTAACAAGAACAAGTACGAATATCCAATTCTGACTACACGTTCAGAATTTCATGCTCCGAAAGATGTTGTTGAAGCTCATAAAAGTATCAGCGACTTAAGGTTTCACATTACACCGAATAAAGGCGAGTCATCCAAGTTTCTCGTTCCTATTGATGACTCAATCACAAGTTTCGTTTTGTGCATACGTGAAGGCAAGATCGGAGTGCCTCAAGATCAATCGATCAAATGGAGTTATTTTGAATTCAAGCTTACCCCAGATAACTTTGTGCAGATTCCGAATGTAGCTGCTCTCCCTTTGTTAGAATCGAACTCAAACTATAGTGCGCATTTCGCAAAACTTTCAGATGCTGAAACTGAACGCAAGGCAGAAGTAGAAGGTCTGATGATAAACAAGAATTGATAGATCAGCGACGCGCTCGGCTCGGGCCATCTACGGAACGGCGGGGTCAGGAGACCAGTGTCACGCGAGAAGTGTTTCAACGAGTGGCAGTTTCTTGTAAGAAAGTCGACAAAGGTGAGGACGTATTGCGGAAACTTTTTCGAACACTCCTGATCCTTCTAATTGTTGGTGCAGCAGCGACCACGATCAAGGCTCTCTTCTTTTTTAGAATCCAGAAGCCCGGCGATCCGCAACCATGCTTTTCTCGCGAACAAGCGAAAAACGAGGGGTTTTGGGTTCGCGATGTCACGGTTCAGCCGAATACTTTTCAATCCGGCGGAAAGACCTACCGTCTGGGTGAAGACTGGATTGAAGAAGCGTTTGAAGATGACGATTACCGCGTGTGGTTCTCTAAGCGAACGAAGCTTGGCTGGAACCGACTATGCCTTCGAGTGCCACGATACGAGGATGGAGCAATCGAACTAGACTATTTCGATGGGGGATACGCGGGTTCAGTTTTCCTGTATTCTAAAAAGCTTGAATCTGGTCAATACCCGACAATCCAACTCCACGTACGATTCAAAAGTTGGAACTCCGATGAGAAAATCGAGCTTGAGACGGTTGTGCTGAAACCCAATTGAGCTAAAGAGATGAATACGTGCAGATGGCGAGCGGGTGAAGTTCCGTGCCGATAGCATGGCGAAGAAGAAGTTATTAGGTATAATTTCCAACAACGAGGTGATGATATGGAACACATAGTCATTGATCCAAAGATTCTATCTGGCAAGCCAATCATTCGAGGCACTCGATTGGCTGTTGAGTTCATTGTTGATTTGCTTGCTCAGGGTTGGTCATTCGAACAGATTGAAGACAACTATCCCGGAATACACCGCGAACACATTTTAGCCTGTCTGGAATATGCTCATCAGGTTCTGAATCAGGAACGTATCTATCCAATACCGGCATCAGTATGAAACTGCTCGCCAATGAGAACTTTCCAAGAGTCATCGTAGAAGCCTTGGCTGCTTCTGGTTACGACATTCGCTGGGTACGTTCCGATGCACCGGGTATTGCTGATGAAGAAATACTGCAATGGTCAGTCAAAGAAACGAGAGTTCTGCTGACTTTCGATAAGGACTTTGGAGAACTAACATTTCGCTCTGGCAAAGATGCCTCGGCTGGTGTCATTCCGTTTCGAATCAAACTTCGTGATCTTGCATTCGCCACTCAGTTTGTACTCAGCACCTTCTCAAGTCGAGATGACTGGGACTGTCACTTTTCTGTTATTTCGTACAAGAACATCCGCATGCATCCACTGCCCTGACTCTTTCATAGAATGACCAAAATCATTCTCCTCTCCGGTGATTCATGAGTCAGCACGTTGCACCTCCAACCTTTCAGGGACATCATCTGATTGGTGGGAACAAGGATTCAGGTTCTCAGACATTTCAAAGCACCAGCCCGGCAGACAGCCGCGTCGTTATCGGCCAGTTTCCCAAGGCAACTGTTGCGGAAGCTAATGCAGCAGTAGCTGCAGCGCGGGCTGCTTACCCGAACTGGCGTCGCCAAAGTCGCGTTTACCGGGCTGAACTGTTCGACAACCTGGCACAGATCATCAAGCGTGAGACAGACAACCTCGCTAGACTGATGGCATGGGAATGTGGCAAAATCTTCAACGAATGCCGGGCTGAAGTGATCGAAGGGCTGCACATGGTGCAGTACGTTTTCGGCCTGGGCCGCATGCCCAATGGCGATGTCATATCCAGCGAAATACCAGAAAAAGATGCTTTCATGCGGCGTAAGCCGTGGGGCGTGGCTGCGGTCATCACGCCGTGGAACTTCCCGTTTGCTGTGCCCCTGTGGATGCTCGGGCCATCGCTGCTGGAAGGCAACACTGCCGTTTTCAAACCCAGCGAAGATACACCTGCTATTGGTCAGCGATTAGTGGAACTCTTCCTCGAAGCAGGTTTCCCTGAAGGCGTTATCAACCTGGTGCATGGTGACGGCGTGGCGGGCGAAGCTCTTGTTCGCAACAAGGAAGTGAACATTGTTCTGTTCACGGGAAGTTACGAAGTAGGTCACAAGATTCAGCAGATCTCTGCCGATTTCTATGATCGCATTGTCGCCAGTGAAATGGGTTCCAAATCTGCAGTTATCATCTGTGAAGATGCAAGGCTCGATCTGGCAGTAACCTGTGCGGTGCTCGCGGGGTTCAAAACCAGTGGGCAGCGCTGTGTATCCGCAGGCCGCATGCTCGTTCATGAAAAGATTTTTGATCAGTTTGCAGATCGATACATCAGCGCGGTGAAGCGATTGAACATTGGCCATCCGCTTGACTTGTCCAATTTCACCGGACCTGTCATCAATGAAGCTGCAGTGAAGAAAACGCTCAGCTATAACGAGCTGGCCAAGCAAGAAAAGGCCACCGTTCTGCTGGATGGCGGTCGCATGACAGATAGCGAACATGGGCATGGTTGCTTTCTGTCGCCATTTGTGTATCGGCAGGAGCATGTGCCTGGCAAACGTACCGTGCGTGAAGAAGTGTTTGGCCCGCATGTGGCTCTGGTGCCTTTCAAGGATGATGCCGATGCGGTACGGATTTACAACGATGTGGAATATGGCCTGTCGATGGCGGTGATAACTGAAGATTTCCGCAAAATGCGTTATTACCGAGAGGAATGCGAATTTGGCATGGGCTATGTCAATCTGCCTTGCATTGGAGCTGAAGTCCATTTACCATTTGGCGGAGTGAAGAAGAGTGGCAATGGCCATCCTTCTGCTGCAGCGCTCACTGAAGCGGTGACCCACAAGATCGCCTGGACGGTGAATCATGCAGAGGAAGTGAAGATGGCTCAGGGTTTGAAAGCAGAAGTCGGTTAACACTGCAATTCGCCCAAGGATGGGTGAACTCACGGTAAGGAGACCAGAATGCCGCCCGAAGTAAAAACGTTCACGAAAACGAGAAAGTCGGCGCGTACCACGCTAGCTGCCAAGTATCTGACTGGTCAGGGCATGGAGATTGGCGCCCTAGCCCGGCCAGTTGCTGCACTACATACGCAGGTGCAGTACTACGACCGATGCTCAGAAAACGAACTGGCTGAACTCTATCCTCACCTTGCAGATTGGCTGATTCCGCTCGATGGCATCACTGACATCGAATCGATTTCAGCCATCGAAGATCAATCACAGGACTTCGTCATCGCCTGCCGCGTGCTTGAATATTCAAGTAATGTGCTGGCTTCTTTCCATGCCATCCGCCGGGTGCTTCGTCCGGGAGGCATTGCTTACTTGAGTGTTTCCGACAAACGCAAGACGGCGGATCGTCACCGGCCTGTCACACCGCTGGGGCACCTGGCTGCAGATTTTGTACATGGCCCCGGCGGTTCGTGGACCGGCCATCTGGAAGAGTGGGCCACTTTCATTGAACACGGAGCTGGCGATGATCCGGAACAGCGCATGCTGTTGGCCGTGCAACATGCCCAACGAATTCGACAACATGTCTGGACGCCCTGCGCCTGGCTTGAATTGCTTCTGGAAGTACAAAAAGGGATGGGCTTTGAACTGAAAAGCTGGCATGTCACCAGCCGGGAAATTCTGACCATTCTGGTGAGAAATTAGAGGAACAATACCGCCTCACCCCCAACCCCTCTCCCACCAGGGGAGAGGGGAGAACACGATTACTGCAAAGGTTTACCATGTGGCAATTCGATAACCAGACTGTCCCCTCTCTCAAGATGCCGTTGCCTGGCCCGAAGGCGAAAAGTTTTCTGGAGCGGGATTCCAAGGTGGTCTCCCCTTCGTACACCCGTGGCTACCCGCTGGTGGTGGAGCGAGGCAGCGGCTGTGTCATCGAAGATGTGGATGGCAACCTGTTTCTCGATTGCACCGCGGGCATTGCGGTTACTTCTACCGGGCATTGCCATCCGGAAGTGGTGCAGGTTATCAATGATCAGGCGAACAAGCTCATTCACATGTCGGGAACTGATTTTTACTACGAGCCACAGATCATGCTGGCAGAAAGGCTCGCAGCACTGGCACCAGGCAAATCACCCAAGAAAGTTTTCTTTACCAACAGCGGCACGGAATCCATTGAAGCTGCCTTGAAACTGGCCAGGCACTCTACCGGCAGGCCGAACGTCATTGCCTTTTTTGGCTCATTCCATGGCAGAACGTATGGCTCCATGTCGCTTTCGGCATCGAAACTGGTGCATCGTAAACGCTTTGCTCCGCTGGTACCACACATTCATCACGTCAATTATCCTCGCCAATGTCAAGTAAACTGCTCTGTTGGCAGTTGTGCCTGTATCCAGCAGATCGAACAAACGGTATTCAAAAGAACAGCAGCACCTGATGAAGTTGCTGCCATTTTTGTTGAACCCATTCAGGGCGAAGGTGGTTACCATGCTGCTCCTGCCTCGTTTCTTCAATCACTGAGAAAACTGTGCGACCAGCATGGCATCCTGATGGTGGCTGATGAAATACAGTGTGGCATGGGCCGGACCGGTAAAATGTTTGCATTGGAGCATGCCGGGGTTGAAGCGGACATCACCTGCCTGGCTAAAGGTATTGCCAGCGGATTACCTCTTGGCGCGATTGTAGCCAGGAATTCCATCATGAGTTGGCCTCCGGGCAGTCATGCCAGCACCTTCGGTGGTAATCCGATTGCCTGCCGGGCTGCTCTGAAAACCATTGACCTACTGGAACGTGAATACCTGGCCAACACGGTGGCACGGGGCGAAGAACTGCGGGCTGGTTTGAATCAGATTGCAGCGAAACACCCGCAAACGCTGCAGAATGTGCGTGGCCCGGGGCTGATGATTGCTGTCGACGTTATGAAAGATGGACATCACAATGTGGAGCTTCGTAACAAGATCGAAAACACCTGTTTCGATCACGGCCTGCTGATTCTGGGCTGCGGTGAAAGCGGCTTGCGACTCTGTCCTCCGCTATGCATCACTTCCGCACAGATTCAAACCGCCGTGCGGATTCTTGGCGAAGTGGTGTCCAAGGTGTCACCATAGTTTGATGCAGGCCATTTCCTGATGGTTACGCATATACAATCGGCCTCGTGCGATGGCAGGCACATTCCAGGTTCTGCCTGAAAAGACAGGCAAGCGCTTCAGCTCATTGAATTGCCCCGGATTGGCTTCCGCGAGAGCCAATTGTCCCTGTTCAGTTGTTATGACCAGCACCGAACCAGCAATCAACACCTGTCCGTTGCCATAACTTTGTCGGGCTTTCCAGATTCGTTCACCCGTTTTTACGTTGATGCAGGTCAGGTAGCCGTTGCTCAGGCCATAGATGTATCCCTCGTGCAGTACGGCATTGGTGAACTTGATGCCCATGTATTTGGTTTTCCAGAGCTCGTTCACTTTCCACTGACCGCCTTCCTGGCTGACTTTCACCAAAGCTCCACCATTGGAAACTTCCGATGAAAGGAAAACGGTATCTTCGCCGGTAACAATGGGCTGAGCGCAATTCATATCAAATGATGTCCGCCAGGGATACAGCCAGAGTTGTTTGCCATCGTTCAGGTCAATGCCTTTCAGCCCAGCAGCATCAAACTGGAGCAACTGGTCCACCCCTGCCAGCTTGACATACATGAGTGATGCATAGCCAGCTCCATCGTTGCCTCTGGCCCAGATCTGTTTGCCGGTCAGGCGGTCGTAGCAGATGACAGCACGATCTGTATTCTTTTCCGGATCAATCCCCGGGTTCACGTAGATTCTATCCTGTAGGACAAGAGGCGACCCGGACATGCCCCATTCGAGATTGCGGGCGCCTGCATCGACGAGAATGTTGGTCGACCACATGACTTTGCCCGTGTTGGCCTGCAGACAATGCAGATGCCCCTGCGCTCCCAGCACATACACCATGCCCTGGTAAATGACAGGCGTGGTGCGTGGCCCATCGCCCCCCATTGGTTCAGAGTGATGGAACTTCGACTGATATTGATGCACCCAGCGGGCTTTGCCATTCATAGAATCGTAGGCAACAATCACTTCATATTCGTCCCGCTGTTCAATCGTCACAGCTATCATGCCACCGACAGATATGCCAGCGTGACCTCCACCTAAGGGAAATTGCCAGAGTTTCTGCAGTTCCTGTCTGGCCCAGTCGCTGTTCTCTGGCGAGCCTGGCGTCGTGCCATCGTGATACATGCCGCGAAAATAGGGACTGTCTTCACTGCCTACTGATGCATCGAGAGGCACTTCCAGTGGGCCAACCTGTAAGGCAAGCAAATGATCCTGAGGCAGTTCATCCCAGCGGAAATAAACAATCGGCCGCATTTTGCCATCAAATTCAATCAGCCTGACCAGGGCAAAAGCTGCACCCGCAAATAGCAGAAGCAACAGCAATACCAGGATTCTGGTAAGCCTTGAAAAACGAGCGATAAGGAAAAACCAGACGATAATGATGACAGGCGCCAACATCACGCTGATGGTCATGGCCATGTTGACTGGCATGAGCATACCCGGATTCCAGTCATTTTGTTCCCAGAGCAGTTCGAGGATGATGAAGAACACAGGGAACAGTAGGACAATGATGGGAACACGCCAACGCTTCCACCACGATCTGGTTTCAGGAGGCTTTGACATGCAACTGCACCAGTTGAATGAAGTTAGAAAGCATTCATTTTAGGTATTCTGTTCCCGACGCAAACGATTTTATCTGCCATGGAAGATTGTGGAGTAAAACCAATATCACTTTTTCGTTTCAGGCGATTTGGGTTCAGATTTGACTGGCACTGCCTGCTTTTGCATTTCAGCCTGTTTACGGGCGATTTCTTCATTGCTTTCCTTATCGAGTTTTTCCCTGCGATAAAGAGGCAAATGACGATAATAGACTTCGAGTGTCAAGGCAGATAATGCGGTGGTGTAGATGCGTCCGCCCTGTCTTCCCCAGGTATCCCCCGTGGGATCCCAACTGCCTGCCCGATGTCCTTCGCGCTCCATGGACTGAATGAGATAGTCGCGCATGCGAGGGTTCCACTTCTGCCAGTATTCCCCGCCCATGTGGTGCATTACTTGAGCTGCATAATAGTAGGTGTATATGTTTCGATTCTGCCCTTTCTTGTATTCAGCCGGTGGCAAGCCTGTTTCCATGAGGTAATCGCAGCCCTGAATCATTTCGGCGTTGCGCGGCCCCCAGCCCAGGTAAAGCCGACCCAATAAGCCTGCCGCTGTGGTTCCTGGACCGCCGGGAGCCGAAGGATCATCGAGATTCACTGCATAGGCATACTTCAACAGGGTGCGATCAGCCCGTTTTTCTTTGTACTGAGCTAGGTCTAACCACCGTGAAACATTCTCCAGCGTTTGAGCAGGCACCGGCAAATTCGACATCTGTGCGCTTTTGAGGGCCATGATCTGCCAACCCACAACCGACGTATCGGAGCCATTGTTCGGCTGATAACGCCAACCGCCACGCTGAGTATCCTGAGCTGTGACAATGAATCGGATAGCTCGCATGGCAGAATCACGAAGAGCAGGGTCTTGCGACATTCCGTAAGCTTCACACACTGCAATGGTTGCCAGCCCCTGAGTGTACATCGTGAAACTTTCACTTTCAAACTGTCCATCAGGTTTCTGGCGATTGAGCAGGAAACGTAGAGCCAGGGCAACTGTCTTGTTTTCCGGCTTCTGACCTAGATGATGGTGGCCAGCAGCGAGAAACGGCAATACCGCCATGGCGGTTGCTGCGACATCATCCGGATTCAAACGAGGTATTTTGGGGTCTTTGCCTTCAATGGCCTCTTTTTCCATGGCAGTTTGACAATCGCATCGGCGATCATGCGTATGATACTTGTGAAGTGACCAGCGACCATCCGGCCCCTGATGCATCAGTAGCCAGTGTAAGGCAGATTTCACAGCACTCTCCGATTCATCGGATCCGCCCAATCTCTTGGCCACAGCAGTCAGATCACCAGTGCGCAGACCGAACCCGCCGCCAGTCGTGCTGCCTCCACCACCGCCGGTGTTAATGCCCGCGCCACCACCCAAAGGGAGGCTTCCTGTGTTGCCGAGTGCTCCCATCTCTGCAAGGATGGGATCACCTTTCAATCCTTCGGGCCCAGCCAGATTGGCGCCTTTCAGTTTTGCATCTTCACCAGCTCCAGCTCCGCCAATCGGGTCTTTCTCTGGTGGAGGCTGTGTCAACCCGGTTGGCTTCTCTTCCATGGTGGGATCGAGGGTAGGCAATGCCAGCTTTTCCGTCCGTTCAATATCTTTGGGAGCATCCATCTCTGGCGTGAAGATATCGATGGTCGATTTTTCCCGTTCGTCTTCATTCTCGGCCAACGCAGTCTGATCTTCAGGCTGTGCCCACTTCAACCGGTTATCTGCACGCACCGCTGCAGGGTTCATGACGATCAGCACGGTCAGGAAGACGCCATTGAGAACCACGCTTAACACGATGGCAGGCAGAACGCGTAGCCAATCCTTGACGCTCAACGGACGATGATCCAGTTCGCTCAGCGTGATGCGGAGAGAACCAGCTTGTCGAACATTCGTCTCTTTTCCTGCGGACATACCGGTTTCTCAAAGTTCAAACACGGGAAAATGTACAGCATTTGCTTTCTGCATTATCGTTGCTCCGCGTCAAAACGCAAGCCACGATCTGACGGCGAATCAATTTCATTCTCTCCCCCTTTCCAAGGGGGAGTCGGAGGGGGTAAATTCCCCGCAACTATGAACCCCACCCAACCTCCCCTTGGTAAGGGGAGGAGTAATTGATCCACTAGAGCATTTTCAGTTCCATTCTTGCGGCGCATATCCTGCATGTCGGAGGTAGTTGGCGCATTCATTAGGCGAGAACCAGTCGAGGCACTGGCCGCAGAGTTGATCACATGCTTCCTTGGTGCGTGGCTTGCGTTTGC